>NZ_JBJODA010000022.1:0-66446 GCF_045899875.1 Clostridioides sp. GD02377 | reverse complement strand
ACTTATATTTCCTAAAATTGTTTCTACCTTCTTAGTACCAAGTAACTCCATACAATCTTTTATATTGCTTTTTAACCTATCAAGACTATTCTTTTTAACTCTCTTTAACTCTTGCAACCTCTTAATTTCTGAATCTATAGAGCTTATATCACTGTCAATATTCATTATTACTGAAACTATTCTAGTGTTTTTATTTTGTATCTCTTGTTTTATTATTTCTTTTATTTCCTCTAATTTTTCAGCTTCATTCCCTGTTATCTCTGTTAAACCTTCTTCTATTTCTAATAAATCTGTAGTTAATTCATATAAAGTACTCATAATTTCCCTCCATTTATGCTATAATTAGCTTAATTAAATTTTTTTGATTTACCTTTTGATTAGAGCCAGTTGCAATGGCTCTTTTCTACATTATTTGAACTGCTATGGGTCTATCTGTTTCAAATTCTTCTCTCATTAGCAGTTCTTCTGCTTCTTCGGTATCTTTTTCTATCCTCTTGTACTCTGCATATGCTTCTTGTTTAATTCTGTCTTGTTCATCTGTCGTAAGACTTCTATCTGCCCATGCTCTTTGTACTATATCTAAATATATTAAATATTGTGCTTTTCTGTATTTTTCTATATCTTTGATTAATTCTTGTCTACTCTTCATTTTCCAATCCCCCTATTGATTCAATTTCTGAATTTAACATAAGCAAAATATCCTCATATGCTCCTAATTCTTTTTCATCTGCTCTACACTTATATCCAATTGACTTTTTAAATTCTATCCTCTCATTTAGAGCCTGTATCTTATATTCTAAAAATCTTTTAGTTACTTCCATCTTCAATCCCCCTTAAAGTTCAAGTCCTCTTTGCTTGCATTCTTCCATATAAGCTACACACTCTGCATAAAACTTTGGTGTAGGTACTTTCTTATGTTTTTTACAGAATCTTAGAAACCATCTTAGAGTCATTTAAATCACCCCCTTTCTCTTTTTCATTACATTCCTATCTTTCATTGCATTTTTCATCACATATTCTTCAAAAGAAATCAAATCTACTCTGTAACTTACTCCAACCTTGATAACTGTATATAGATTTTGTGCTTCTGCTTCTTTTATCATGTTTCTCGCTGTTACATCTGACACTTTCAAATACTCTTTAAACTCTTTTAGTGTGACTAACTTCATTTGCTTAATTCCTTCTCTATCTAAAAACATCTTAATGATGTCTGTTGTATCATCTCTGTTCATTAACTCCTGCACTAAGTCTTTTGTATCTACGAATTGTAATGCTACACTCATTTTTATCTCACCCTTTCTATCTTCCAACTAGTTCATCTAATGTAATGTCTAAATAATCAGCTATTTTTATTAGAGTGTTTACAGTTGGATTTCTATTTTCATTTCTTAAAATCTTATATAATCCACTTACATCTACATCTAATTCCTTTGCCAATTTATAAGTTTTTATATTTCTTTTTCTTAAAATTTGACTTATATTGTCGCCTATTAACACTTAATCACCTTCGTTCTACATGGTATAATATAAATATGGATTATGTTCCATATTATTAAAAATGGAGGTGTTATATATCAATGAAAAAATTATCAGGAAAATATGTAGATATTGAAATACTTAGTTCTTATTGTGATTCTATGGGAATCAAAGATATTATAATATTGACTAATTTTGGTTTTGTAATTGGAGAACCAGATTTCAAAAATAATTCTACGGGTATACATAAAGATTTAAATAAACTAAAAGTTGACCTTGTTAATAAAATGAAAGACGAACTTCAACTTGTAAACAACACTAATACAATTGCTTTAAAAAATGTTATTGTTAAATATCCTAATATACAATTAAACTTCAATGAGATGATATTATATCCTGAGCAAATTGTAGGTTTTTTTCCAGTTGATAGAGAAGATTATCTGGAACAATTTTCTTTATGTCAGGATTAATGTTTATTTTAATCTGTTCTTGGCTATTTGGCCATTGAGCAGATTTTTTTATGAAATCTTTGTACTCTTCTACATTTTCAAACTCTAATATTATTTTCATTTAATTACACACTCCTTTAATTTCGGTATTTTCTGAATCACTTTGTCGCTCCAGTTTTTCATACTCAACTTCTTTTGCGCATATGCAACATATTTTGGGCTTCAATCCTTTTTTAACTTCTACCTCATTATCAAACCCACAATGTGGACACTTGCAAAAATATCTTACTCTTGAATCACTTGTATTATTTTTCATGTTTTTAGCAACCTCCTAGTTAATAATTAATTAAAATAATATATTTCAAAATATTCTGTATTTAATTTTCAAAGTGCTAGTTCGTTTTAACCTAACATTGATATTTGTTTGCTACTTTTAAATTTATTAATGAAATAAACCTGACCCTTTCCAGTGATTTTTGGTGTTTTAGTTACACTTATGTATCCATTTGGATGAACTCTTGTACCTTCTTTAGTTTCTATAACTCCCAAATTCACGCTTTTTTGAGTTGGTGTATTATAATCCTCACCTTTGCGTTTTATTAAGTAACCATTATCTCTTAACCAAGCAAACAATCTTTTTTCTCCTGTATTAATTCCGTTTTGTTTAAGTAACTTTGCTAGTTCTCCAACTAATATAGAGTTATTGGAAGATGCCACAGAATCAGCAAAGATTACTTTTGGTTGTTGTAACTGAATTACTTTATCCTTCTCTTCTATTTCTTTACTTTTCTTTTCTATTGTCTTTTGAGCTACTTGTAATGCTCTTGCCATTATTTCATCATCTGACATATCTTCTGTTGTATGTATATATCCTCCAGTTTTACGTATTTCTTTTAATATCTTTTTAACTTCTTTTTTAAATTGTTTAGCAATTTGTTTTCTACTTTGCATCAAAACCTCATACAAGCCATCTTCTGTTAAAAACCAAGCACTATAAGCATTGTTTAGAGTGCCTATCTGTATTAATTCTTTTTCTTCTGTTTCGATATTAGATAACATCATCGATACATTGCTATGTTCTATCCATTCAGCTACATCCTTAGCTAAAAATAAAGGTTTTTCTAAAGTTCCATAAATCCTAAATTCTTTGCCTAGTAACTCTTGTTCTTTGATTGTTTGTAAGTTATTCATACTTATCATCCTCTCATACACTTTTCGTGTGATTTGTTTTCAAAAAAAATTTCATCTATATTTACTTCTTTGAAAGCTTTTTTAAATTTCATAAGAAAGTTAAAACTTGGATTTCTAATTCCCAACTCTACTTTTGAATATAGGGTTAGTGTCAGACCTAACATGTTCGCCATTTCTTTTTGAGTCATTCTTTTAGAATTTCTAAAATCTACTAAACTATTATACATTTAATCACCCTCTCATTTTACACGTTTCGTGTGTTTATATTTATATAATACACCACACATTTCGTGTTGTCAATGTTTTTTTATACTTTTCGTGTAGTATCATTTTTTTCTACACTTTTTGTGTTATTATAAATCAAAAAGGAGTTTTCGAAATGTTTGCAAAAAGATTAAAAGAACTTAGAATAGATGCCAAATTAAAACAGTCTGAATTAGCTCAAAAGTTAGATATATCGCCTAGCACAGTAGGCATGTATGAACAAGGTCGAAGAAGTGCTGACCAAGAAACTTTGTTAAAAATATCGGATTTATTTGATGTATCTATAGATTATTTATTAGGAAAAACAAATGTAAGAAACAATTTATTTATAAATAAAAGTGGCAGAGATTACGATGCTGAAAACTTTAAAACAGAAAAAGAACTTATTGAAAATATGAATCTTGATGAAAGTATGAGAAAAGTTTTTAATGTATTCAGTGAACTAAGTCCAGACGCAAGAGAAAAAGCTTTAAAAGTGGCAGAATTATTTTTATTAGATGAAAAAAATAAAAAATAATCTATTTTAATTTCTAGAAGGTGAAGTTTAATTATGAATTTCGGTCAACGGCTAAAAGAAATGAGAGTTCAAAAAAATTTAACTGGCGAAGAACTTGGTAAAATACTAAATGTAACAAAAGTGGCAATAAGTAATTGGGAAAGTGGTAGAAGATTTCCTAGTCAGGATATATTAATATCAATAGCAGATTATTTTGATATATCTCTAGATTTCTTACTATGTAGAGAAAATGAAAAACAAGCTTTTTTTATAACAAAGTTAATCAAGAAAGCTTAGAAAAAATTATACTTTTATTCAATAAATTAAGTTTTGATTCACAAGAAATACTTTTGAAAACAGCTACTGCTTTTTTTGAAAAAGAAAGTAACACTTCTAAATAAAAAAGAGGATTCAATCCTCTTTTTTATTACTTTTGTACATTTCTTCCACTTTCACTTTATATTCATTGATTTTATTCTCATTCAAATCTTTTAATTCTTTCATAATTGAATTTAATCTTGAAATATCATTATACTTTGACTTCTCCACATACTCTCCCCCTATCACAAGAACTTATGTTCTTATTTTTAGTTAAAAACTCCCAACAATTTTTAATAAAGTTTATATAATTACACCCTTTCAACCCCCTAAAATATTTTTAGATTATTCAGAATTGTCTTTGATAATTATCTTACTTACATGATAATACTTTTATTCTATTCTTGCAATAAAAAACTCGCAATTGTAATAAAAAAATCGAAATTTGTAGAGTGTTGGTTAATTTTACCATTTTATATGTATTATTAATCGAGTTTTTTATTATATTTTTTTATGAAAACTTATTTTTATAATATTTAATATAATTTTCAATAATTTGTTCATTTTATTTTTTATATCATATAAATATATCAATTACTTCTTAAATATATCTAATTACATATTTTTTCCTAAATGGATAGCATTTGTACAGAAAATTTTATATACTTGAATTGTTATTATCATGAAATAGAACAAAAAAATAAAAAAGGATAAACATGCTGAACATGTTTATCCTTTTTACTTGAACATTAATAATTAAACTAGCTTGCATCTTCCTTAGAACAATCTTTTTTAGAAATAATTCTTTTTGATACTTTATATATTATTAGCAAAACACATCCTAAAAATATAATACCTTCTATTGGTATAAGAACTAGACTATTATCTATATTTATAAGATTTGCTATAGCACTAAATATATTATATTTATCAATATTGTATAATAAGAATACTAGAAAAATCAAAATACTAGAAAAATAATTATAATAGAATAACAAAGGATGTCTATTTATCAAACAATTTGATATTTTCCTCTTGTCACATTCTTCACATTCTTGTTTTTTCATATATATCTTACCATGAACTAATTTTGACACTATATAAAGTAACATATAAATAACATTAAACATTATAAAACCAATCGTAAGCAGCACAAATATTAATCTATATTTACTTACATTATCCATATTATTTAACGCGCTTCCTATTAAACTCATTCCTCCAAGAAAAGCAATTATTACAGCTGCAAATATACTTAGAATACTTATAAATTCACTTTGTGATTTTGAAACCCGTTCCTCACACTCTTTTACTGCCATAACATAATTTTGTATCTCAGACCTAATATTATTATTTGTTTCTTTTGTATTTTTACTTTCATTTCTTAGAGATTCCATTTCTTTAGCTCTAGGAATCTCTAATAAAATATGATTTAATATATGAACTAAAATATCATTAATATCACCTTCATTGGTTTCCATATAAAGTAAAGTGTTTATTTGCAAATTATCTCTACTATCAAGGCCTAAAACTTTTATATATTCCAATATAAAACTATACCTAATACTATCTCCATCCAGTTCAATATTCTTTATCTGCTCTAATTTTCCTTTTTCTAACTTTTTTAATACTAGTTCCACTTGCTCATCAGATAAAAACTTCATTGTTCCTCCTAATGCTTTTCGAACCAATCCTTTAAATCCCAAATTGATATTTCCTCATTTCGACCTCTCATATAACTATATTTCCATGGGTCTTCTGAGTGAGTTTGCTCTACAATATCCCATACATCTTTATATACTAACGATTCCACAATTTTATTTATAAATGTCTCATCCTTTTCATTAAACAAATTAAAATCTATAGGTTTTATATTTTTTATTGCCTTACTATTGTATTCTCCAAACTCAAAATATACATCTGGAACTACTGGACCATAATCCCAGGCCTCTATCCTATTATAAAAAAGAGGCTTTCTAAAATTGGCTACATATTTTCCTTGTACATAATATAGTATCTTTTGTAATTTCAGATTACTTATAGGATGATTGCATCTATCTTCACAATACCATAAAATATATTTAGCAACCTCTATAGCACTACAATTTATGTTAAACATATAAAACACCTCCGCTCGTATTCATTATTAAATAATATTTGTAAAATTATATTATTTATACTAAGTTTATATTATTTGAATAAAATGTCATAATAGCGGTTCTATGTCTATAGAATTATTATAGCATAAAATTTCCACTTTTACTTATTCTAATCAAATATATGTTAAAAAATACCACATATTTTGTGCTTTTTAAAATATAGATATAAATTAGTATATACTTCTTTATATTCAAAATCGTCGTAACATTATACAAAACCTGTTTAGATAATGACTAATTATTCCTATTCAATAATCATAAGACCACATATAACGCACATATGTTCGATAACAATGTACAACACATCTTGTTTCATCAATTTAAAATAAATACACAAGTCCAACACAGTTAAGTATCCTTTTGGTAACATAATTATAACACACTAAAAGCTCAAAAACTACTATATTTGTAAAATTTTATATAACACAATGTACATGTATAGTTTTAATTATTGTAATACATCTTAATAATTTTACACTAAGTTTTTTCATTTTTTAAAATATTTATCTTTTTAACAATTGACACGTATATAAATACGTTTCATAATATAATTGTAAGGAGGGCTGATAAAATGAAAAAAGATATATATGTATATCCTGCTATACTAAGCTATGATAATGATGGCATCTCTGTAGAATTTCCTGATTTACCAAGTTGTTACACATGTGGAGATACAACAGAAGAAGCCTTAAAAATGTCAAAAGAAGCATTAGGGCTACATCTGTATGATATGGAAGAAGACGATGACATAATACCTAATCCAACGACTATAGATAAATTAAACTTAGATAAAAATCAAATACCTGCTTTAATAGATATATATATGCCTATTCACAGAAAAGCTATAGAAAATTACTCTGTTAAAAAAACGCTTACTATCCCACAATGGCTTAATAGAGAAGCTGAAAAAAATAAGGTTAATTTTTCTCAGATACTTCAAGAAGCTTTAAAAAATCATCTTAACATTCATTAGATATAATTAGAGCAGTCCAACTGCCCTTTTATATAAATATACTTATAAAGGGAGTGTACATATGAACATCAAATCAGCTTTTATAAGAAAAAGAAACAATAAATTCTATGTATATGTGGAGTACATAGAAGAACTAACTGGCAAAATAAAACAGAAAAGTTATGGAAGTTATGAAAAGAAAAAGGATGCTGAGAAACATTTAATTGAAATAAAATCGTCTATGAATAATAATAAGTTTGTTGCTCCATCATCTGCAACTCTTGTAGATAGATGTTATAAATACATAGAAATAAATAAAAATAATTGGTCTCCCTATACTGTTGTAAACAGAAACTCTTGGGTTAAAAATTATATAGTTCCTTTTTTTAAAAATATAAAACTTGTAGATATAAACCCTAGTTTGATTCAATCTTTCATAAATGATATTTTTAATAGTGGTTCTTTTGAAAGTGCTAAGGTAAGGTGTAGTTTTCTAGGTTCTGTACTAAAAGAATCGTATAGATTAAGAGAAATTACTGAAAATCCATTCGATTTTGTAAAATTCCCAACTAGAGAAAACCAATTTGAGATTAAAGTATATGATAGAGAAGAAGCTTTATTATTAATAGAGAAACTAAATGGCAGTAATATAGAACTACCTATTTTGCTAATGTTGCTCTTAGGTTTGAGGATAGGGGAAGCTATTGGCCTTAGGTGGTGTGATGTTGATTTAGATACATGTTCAGTAAGCGTTAATCAAATACTTATATATGTTAATAGTAAAATAGATTTTAAAGAACCTAAAACACTAAAATCAAAAAGAACACTGTCAGTTCCAAAAGAATTAGTAGAAAAACTTAAATCAGAAAAATTAAGACAAAACAAATTTAAACTACAAGGCACGCTTGAAAATGAGAATAATTTAATTTGCTTAAATACAAATTTAAGTCCATTTATACCCTCTGCATTAAGAAAAACTTTTTATGATTTTATTAATAAAAATAATTTAAGAAAGATTAGAATACACGATTTAAGACATACAAATGCAAGCTTGCTTCTTTTAGGAGGCACTAATATGAAAGTTGTTTCAGAAAGGTTAGGTCATACGGATATACAAATAACTATGAATAGATATTCTCATGTGCTTGAAGAGATGGACAAAGAAGCATCTGACAATTTAAGTAAAATACTCTTTAAATAAAATAACTGACTGTCAGTTAAATGTCAGTTAAACCTAAAAAAAAGGTTTTGTCAGTTAAATGTCAGTCAGTTATTAAATAATAATTTCATCTAAAAGCCTCTATATTCGCACATTTTATCGTTTATTAATATTTATTTATACCTGTTTATTATACTATATAAAAATAATATCTTATTAAAAACTGGTCTTTTGTCTTCTATAAATAGACGGCGATACTCCTGTTTTCATTTTAAATTTTTCAATAAAATAACTAGTACTACCAAATCCACACTGATAAGCTATATCTGAAATAGAATCATTAGTTGAAATTAATAAATTTGAGCTAGTTACCAAGCGGTAATTAATAATATATTCAAAAATAGTGCAATTCATATATTTTTTAAATTCACGACAACAAGTACTTTTAGATAAATTAACTTCTTTTGCTAAATCATTAAGTTCGATTTTCTCCATATAATGGTCACATATATAGCCAATTATATTTCTTATATGCAAACTATTGTTTCTAGCATTATCATTAGGGAATGATACAAAATAAGATTTTATTAAAATATTCCATACTTCTATTAATAATATAAATATATGTAATTCAAATCCCATTTCCATTTTATTATACTCTTCATAAATTTTAAAAATATTGTTTAGTATAACCGATTTCCAGTCAATATCATTTTTCAAAATACAATAATTAATTCTAGAATTATCTATATAAGGTTGTATATATTTTATATTTATGAGACTTCCTGCAAAGCTAGATATAAAGTCTGAATTAAAAACTACACTTATATAAGAGCAATCACTTCCTTTATAATTTTTTGCCTGATGTAATTGCCTTGCATTTATGAATATCCCTTCTCCTTCAGATAAAATTATTGAGTCTCCATCAACATTAAAATTAATATTACCTTTTGTTACAATACAAAATTGTAACTCTTCATGCCAGTGCCAATCAATATACCCCAAAATATTTTCACTTATTTTAGTCTTATAGACTGTAATTGGAAATTCAAATGAACCTTGTTGTGTTACTTCTTTTTTATTTTTATTAGTAACAATATTATCCTTCATAAATCTAGTCTCCTTTTGCTAATTTAGATTTTTTTTAATCATACACAACTTGATAATATAACGATATTTATTGCCTATATTATTATATATTTTTTGCTAATTAGTCAATATAATTATAATTAAGAAATAAATAATAAATAATTTTAGGAGATAAAAACTATGAGAAATATAAAAGATATCAAATATATACAAAATGAAAATGCAAGAAATTTACACAAATCTAAAGTAAGTGTAGACTTTATTAACAAAGAACAAATAGAAAAAATTAGAAACTTCCATAAAAGCTTTTCAGAGTATAAAGTAACTCCTCTTCACAGTTTAAGTGAATTAGCTAATGAATTAGGTATTAGTAATATCTGGCTAAAAGATGAGTCATATAGATTTGGACTTAATGCATTTAAAAGTCTTGGTGGTTCATATGCGGTTGGAAAATATATAGCAAAAAAATTAAATATGGATATTTCTAATCTTTCTTTTGAAATGCTAAATAGTAAAAATATAAAAGAAAAGCTTGGAGACTTAACTTTTGTAACAGCCACTGATGGAAATCATGGAAGAGGGATTGCTTGGTTTGCAAATCAAATTGGACAAAAATCAGTAGTATTTATGCCAAAAGGATCTTCTGAGATAAGATTAAATAATATTAGAAAAGAAGGTGCAGAAGCATCTATAACAGACTTAAATTATGATGATGCAGTAAGATTAGCTACTAAATATGCTGATGAAAATAATGGTGTTATAATACAAGATACTGCTTGGGATGGTTATGAAGAAATTCCAACTTGGATTATGCAAGGATATGTTACTCTTATCGATGAAGCTATAGAGCAAATAAATTCTTTAGATAATGGAATGCCTACTCATGTATTCCTTCAGGCGGGGGTTGGCTCTTTTGCTGGAACTGTACAAGGATATCTAGAATATGTATTTGGCAATAATAGACCAATAACTACTATAGTTGAACCAAATGAAGCAGCATGTATATTTAAATCAGCAGAAATAAATGACCAAAAACCACATGCTGTTACAGGTTTTATGGAAACTATAATGGCAGGGCTTAATTGTGGTGAACCTAACACTATAGGTTGGAATATTTTAAGAGATTATTCTGATATGTATATTTCTTGCCCTGATTATGTAGCTGCAAGAGCAATGAGAATACTTGCTAACCCACTAAAGGGAGACCCTAAGGTTGTATCTGGAGAATCTGGTGCGGTAGGTTTAGGGATTTTAAGTTTGATTTTAGAGGAAGATGGATTAAAAGAAATAGCTGATAAGCTAAACATAAATAAAGATTCAAAAATACTTGTTATAAGTACAGAGGGTGATACTGATCCTGAAAATTATAAAAGAATAGTGTGGGATGGCGCTTATACATCAATTTAATAAAGTAAGGTAGATTAGGTATTCATTACCTTATCTACCTTACTTTATTGATTCTGTTATATCACTTACTTGTGATACGGTTCTCCGTTACACCTCCAAAGGAGCGTGTTTACTTTAATTGTTCTAAAATCTTACTACTTCCATCTATTGAAACATTTACTCCATCACACCAAATAGTTAGTATCTCTAGAGATTTCAATGTTTTTTCTACTGTTTTAGTTACCCTTACATGAGTCTTAGTATATGGTAATGCTATTGCTACTACTGCATCTTCTTCATATTCCTTCATTTGTAGTGCTTTAAATACAGCTCTTGATACATGATTATTTATTTGATTACTTGAAAATGGATGTCCTTTTCTACTAGTATCCTTTGATGTTGTCGCTCCTTTTGCTTCTATTAATAGCTTTCTATTATTTTTTTGTGCTACAATATCTATTCCTTTTTCCATAGTGTTACATCTAGATTCTATTGAAAAACCTATTTTTTCTAAATATGATACTACACAATCAACAACCTCATTTTCTGTTATCATCAAGTTTTCTATCATTTTACTACTCCTATGAGATTTTATTACTTTCTATTATATTACAAATTTAAAGCAAGTACAATTAAGCCTAGGAATATTAAAAAAGGAAGGGTCTTCGTCTTCTTCAGACGACCCTTCCTTCACTAAGTACTTTATTACATCTTCATTTATTTGTAACTCTATAGTATCTATTGCTCTTGACTTATCTATTGTTATCTTTGAAACAAGTAGGTTTAACAACTGCTTTCTTTGTTTTCTTGTGCTACTCTCGTGGAATACTTTTCCAAACTTATTCATCACTTGACTTACTAACTCAAAAGGTACTGGCTCTCCTTCTGCCAACATTACATCTTGCTTTATTTCATCTAGCCTAAACTTCAATTTGTCTATCTCTTCATTTAGTTTCTTTACTCTCTCTGCCAACTCACTCTTAGTTAAGATTCCATCTTCAAATAACTCTATACTAGAGTTTTTCTTGCTATTTAAGTTATCAATTTCCTTATTTACTAAGTTCATTTCATCTAGTTTAGGCTTTAGCTTACTAGATTTATTCTTGTTTATGTTGTTTATTACTTTCTTTAGTAGTAGCTCGTTGTTTACTGTTTCTATTAGTTTATTTATTACAACTTCATCTGCAACTTCTGCTTTTACAGAATTTGAATTGCATACTGCTGTTCCTTTATTCTTCCAATTGCTACATGAATAGTACTCATTTACTACCTTAGTTCCATCTTTTCTTTTTCTAGTTGATCTACTTACAGTCATTGATGCTCCACACACAGGACATTTAAGTAGTCCACTTAAGATTAGTTCACTATCGTAGACTCTATTGTGAGTTTTACTTCTATCTTTTAAGATTATTTGTACTTTTTCCCATGTATCGATATCTATTATTGCTTCATGTTCTCCATCTACAAGTATAGGATTTGGATTAATATTTCTTCTTCTCTTTTCATTCCAATCTTGCCTTAAGTTATATCTTATTTTCCCAATGTATACTGGATTTTTTAGTATTTCTTTTATAGCTGCTGTTGAAAAAGCATTCCCTCTCTTACTTTTATGTCCTTCCTTATTTACTCTATTTACAGTTGCTTTGTACCCATGTCCTTCACTATACAACTCGAATATTCTTCTTACTGTCATTGCCTCCTTTTCATTTATTTCTAGTTTAGTATCTTTTCTCTTCTTTCCTTCACTTGGTATCTCTACTATATCGTATCCAAGTACTTTTCCGCCATTCCATTTACCTTCTCTAGCTCGTGCTATCATTCCCATTTTTACGTTTTCTGATATAGTGCTTCTTTCAAACTCTCCAATTGCTCCCATTATATTAAGATGTAACTTTCCTGATGTAGTTTCTGATTCAAAGCTCTCTGTTATAGAATTAAATGCTATATTATTTTTATCTAGTGTGTCTATTATGTTAAGTATATCTATTAGCTTTCTACTTAGCCTATTTAGTTTCCAAGCTATTACTAAGTCAAATTTTTTATCATTTGCATCTCTTAGTAATTCTTTCAATCCTGGTCTACCTGAAATATTTTTTCCACTTATTCCTCTATCTTCGTATACTTTGAAAACTTCATACCCTTCTTTTTCACAGTATTCTATATTTCTTATTTTTTGTTCATCTATACTATATCCCTCTTCTGCTTGCTCTACTGTTGATACTCTACAATATATTGCTACCTTTTTAGTCATCTTGATGTCCTCCAAACACTATTTTCTCGTTTTTTTGTCACTAATTACCCTTGAACCCACATTTAGATTCACGTTAAACATTGTGTTGTTCCAAAGGTTTAAATATTATTTCCACGTTTTCACGTTATTTTTTAGATGTAATTTATTTTTATTTATTAAATAAGATTGCCCCTTTTATTTTTATAGGGGTTAGAATTCCATTTAAGTAAATATCTCTCTGACTACATTCGTCTACTAAAATTTCTACTATTTCTGTTGGTATATCATCAAAGTCCCAAATTAATATTGCTCTTATTTTATCTTCCTTTACTAGTTCTATTAGCTTATTTATCTCTTGATACTCTCCTTTTACATGACTATCTACAAATTCTAGTATGTTTACACCAAACTCCTCTATCTCCATTTTCATCCATGTTACTTTCCCAATTATAGGCTCATTTACATTTTCTTTTTCTGAACTTTTCTTAGCGTAAATTGCTACGTTTTTATTTTTATAGTTACTGTATATGTTCATTCTGCATGTATTCATTGTCTGTCTCCTAATTTAGTTTATTTTTATTATCTATTTTAATTTACACGTGAAAACGTGAATTTTTAGCTTCTTATATTGATACTACTATGTTTTATCAATGTAAATTCTATTTAGTAGAACGTGGTTTTTCACGTTCTACTTACTTCTTAATCAAATAACAATTACTGAATATCTTCTTTATATGCATTTATCTCTATTCCATTTTTATAGCAAACTTCTCTCAGTCTATCTAGTGACTCTTCTTCAATTTCTGAATATGACCAAACTATTACTGCACTAACTCTGTAACACTCAATCATTTCTATTAGTTCTTCTAATTTGATATAGTCTCCTTTTACATTACTTTCTACCATTGTAATCGGCTCACAACCGTAATCGTATAGCTCTCCTGTAAGGAAATTTACCTTAGTTTGAATGTGTAATTCCCTATCATCTATTTCTGGTTTTATGTATACTCCTACATCTTCATATTTATATTGCTTGTATCTCTCCATGTCATTTATCTCCTGTCTATCTATTTTTTATCATCTATTTTAATTTCAATGTGGAAACGTGAATTTTTATCTCTATCTATTGGAAATACTTAACTTTTAATGCAGTGTTTTATGGGAATAGAGTGTGAATTTTCACATCCCCTATACCTTATTTATTATTGCTCTACTGATGCAATTTCCTTGTTACCTTCATTCAAAAGATATGATTGAACTATTTCACCAATTATCTCTATTACTGTACTACTTTTCACTTCTGCTTCTGTCATTTTACCTATGTTGTCCATTTCTGCACCTCATTTTAACTGTTTATTTGATTACATCTATTTAGACTTAATTCTATTTTCACTATTTTACTTCATTTAGTAATATAGATTTTTATTACTATTTTATTTACAATATCATCGCTTATTTCAAAATTATCTATGGTTTAAGTATCACTACATACACTGGTGTAGATACTGCATTTATCTTTCTTTTTCTTGTTAGCCTTCCTTCTTCATAGTCTAGTATTCCCTCTTTTTTTAATTGGTCAAGTACAACCACAGTATCTTCAAACCCTCCTTGTCTCATTACATCTTCAAATCTCTGCTTTAGTACTGCTATTTCTAAATCTCCATTTGGTAGCTCTTTTCTACTTCCCCAATAGTCTACATTTGGATTAATCTCCTTACCACATTTAAACTTAGATGCATTTGCTTCCACGTATTCTATTAGCCATTCTGATGCTTTCTTTTGTATTCCTCTTCTCTGTATGCTATTGATTTCTGTATCAACTAACACATTCCTAATCCCTTCTATGTCTAAGTTTATTCCATGCTCCTTATATCCTGCATTTATTAGTCTTGTAGTTAATGTTAAAATAGCGTATTTTGTTGCAGTTCTAGCAACCATGTTATCTACTATTCCTTTTTCCTTTACTTTCTCTATAAAAGTTCTTTTTTCATCTTCAAACAGTAGTTTTAACTTATCTATTGAATATTTAATTAGTTTTTCTGCAAAACTGTATCCAAAAACACCATAGTTTCTATTTGCCAATGCTTTTACATTGTCTGAATGTCTTGCATCTTCTGTCCAAACTATACCTTCTAACTCTAATACTCTTACATCTAGTCCAGTATTATTTTTAGCTCTATTTAGAAGTGATGCTTCTCCATTAGAAATTATTGTAGTTACCCAAGTTCCTGATTTCCTAAGTTCTATATCTTTTGTAAGCCTCGCTTTATCTTTTCCTCCAACAAGATTATAGATTAAGCTTGTTGTATCTTCTATTTTAGACATTGATAGTTCATCTAGTGCATATGCTACCCCATAGTTTCCAGCTAATGAAGTTGCTAGTGCATTTTCTGTAGAGTTCCAAGTATTATACAATCCTCCTGCTCCTAACTTTGGGTTTCCCCAAATAGATATTGCCAACATTGTTGCTGTACTTTTTCCCTTACTTGATTCAGTTACAAAATGTGATAGTACTGTATTTACATCCTCACAATACTGATTCAACTTAGCAACTACTGCTGAACTTGACCCTAGTGCAAATGCTAATGAAATATTTGTATATGGTGCTACATGTTCTCTTATATCTTTTAAGTAGTCTTCTAAATTCCCTTTAGGCTTCAAATCTAATACCCCAACGTATTTGCTATCTTCATTTATTGCCCTATATAGTTTAAAAATTTCTTTTTCATCATGCATAGCAAAACCTAACTCGCTATGAGTATTATTAGATTTTCCAATTTTACGTTCTTGGTAGTTTATCGACCTTATGTGGTACTTTGCATTTTCTTCGGTGACATTAGCTCCATGTAAACTTAGCTTAAGTATCTCCCTCTTTGACATGGCTTTATCTCTTGGAACACATATTTCTACATATCTATCTAAGTATTTTGTTGTTATAGGTAGTATTACATTATTTGTATCAATATTTTTTTCAGGCGTTCCTATTTCTAGTAAATTAGCAGTTTTACCTCCCTCGTAGACAATTTGCTTTGTTTTGTAGCAGATTGATAAGTCGTCATCTATTTTCTCCATTTCGTGTAGTTTTTTCTCATGTTCATTTAGTTCAGGATCAATTACAATCATGTTATTATGTCCCTCTTGATTAATTTCTTCTATCGTTCTACTAGAATCATCCTCTTTTTCTTCAATTTTACTTACATCTTGAATAGTATTTGATTCCTCTGTTTTTGCTATTTCAGTCGGTATCTTTAACTCTCTAGGAATGTACCTTTCTTCTCTTTTATCTTCTTCAGAAGTTATCAACTTTCCATTTTTCTTTAACACTACTTTATTTAATCTTTTAAGCATCCTACCAATGTCCTCCTTATTGTCTATATGCTGAAATTTAAGTCTTTTTGCTTTGGTATGGGTATATCTTACTATATTTTTAATTATTGGTCATGGACATGAAAAAACACCAAATTTGTCTTTGACATTTTGGTGTTTTAGTGTTATAATATTTACTTTTTCTTAGATTCAGGATAATTATTACGTATTTTATCTTCTTTTGATATTTTATCCAATCTAGCCTCTTCTTCAAGTATTTTTATTTCTTTGCATCCTAATTCCTTTGCAACTTGGATTTCTTTTTTATGGAACTCTATTACCATTTCTACATGTTTACTTAGACTATCTAATAGCTTTAATCTAGCTCCATATGTAAACTCTTCTGTTTCTTTTACTGCCTCTATTATTGATGATATTATTTTATCAACTCCTGCTTTTAATTCTTCTGCTTTTACTTCCTCTCTATGCTTAGAATATTCTTCTCTTTCTTCTTTATTATTCATGCTATTTACAAACAAATCAAATAATGTTTCACTTTCTTTTTCTGTTAGATGTTTTTTTCTCGCGAATTTTTTTAGAATATCAAGTTTTTCACGATCTTTGTTTAATGTTCTATATAGGGCTACTATATCATCTTTTTGACTTTCAGGTATTTTATTTGTATCACTATATGATGAAATTCCTCTTACTAATTTATCAATCCTCTGTATATCTTTAAGCGTTGACTGCCATAGAACATAATCTTCTTCATCTACTCCTGTTATTTCTGGTACTAATTCTTTTAAATCATAATATTTCATACGTCTAATTTCCTTTCAATTTTTACTTGTTGTCAAAAAAATAAGGCTAACTATGTCAACCTTATTACTATTTTATACCAATATTGCTTTGTTAGAAACCATTATTTCAACTGCTATACAAACTCCTAAACCTATTAATGCTCCTATTACAAATCCCCACATTTTACTTCCTCCTTTATTTTTTAAGATATTCTTTTCTTTGATTTATTATAGTTTTAAATGTTGCTATTCCAAATGTTACTCCTGCTACAAATAGTTCTACAGTCATCTTGAACCTCCTAGTATCAATCTACTTACTATTTCTTTTAAATTATTTAAAAACTCTTTTGAAAACACATTTTGTTTTATTGCAACTTCTATTAGTTTTAGTAAATCTTCTTCAGGTAAATCCAATGGCCTTGGTACTAATTGTTCCTCTTGTCTGTATGTATCTTTAAAGTAAACAAATCTTATTTCTTCTTGATTTATTTCTTTTACAAATATTTTTTCTATTCCGTAAGCTATGTTAGCTTCTCTAATTTTAGCTTGTCTAAGTACCTTACAGTATTTAGTTTCTTTTATTATTTTACTCATTTTATTTCTCCTTTTTATTAGTACTCACTACTCAACATCATTGTTGAATACTCCCCATCATCTATTACAAATATCTTTACTTTAGAATTTATTCCTGTATTTACTACTACATGCTCTTTTTTATACTTAGGTATTTCCTGCCTATGCTCTATTTTAAGTAAGTTACTTTTTATAGGTTCTATTTGGAATACTTGTAAATAGTCTTTATTTATTTTTATTTCTCCTATTATTGACCACAGTAGTATCTGTATTTCTAATGGTATTTCCTCAGAAATACCTCTAGTTAAGTATCTATCTTTATCAAACATTTATCTTCATCCTTTCTTTTTAGACATAGAAAAAGAGATAGTCTTTTTATCGACTATCTCTTTAGTTAATATTTATTCTGCTTTATTTGTTGCCCCTGCAATTAATCCTATTATCCCTAATATTACTGCTCCTATTACTATCCACTTTAATAACCCTATGAAAATTCCTCCTAGCGAAGTTAATATTATGTACGCTATGACAAAACATCCAAACCAAAGAGTTCCTATTGCTCCACATCCAAAATATGTTATGTCTAGCATTGAATTTACTATAAAAAATATAACTGTTGCTAAAATTATTGCTATTACTCCCAGTATCATTTTATTATTCTCCTCCAAATTGTGCTATTCTTTATTAAGTTTATTTATTAGTCTCTTTACCCATCTATCAGAGTAACCTAGTTCTCTAGACATTTCTCTTAGGCTCTTCTTATCTTTATTTTCAATGATGTATTTTTCTACGTATTCATTTGAATGAAGCTTCATAGGTAGATTTATCTGCTGACCTTTATAGTGTTTATGTATCATCTTTACTATTTCTTCCCCTAAAATCTCTACCATTTCTGCATAGATTCCTCTATAGTCACCCTTATCCTTTTTCATGCTCCACCTCCTCTGTCGGTACTTATTAATAATAACGACTTCTACGGAAAGTTTCTTCTGTAATTATCCCTTGAAAAGTTCCACCTATTGTTCGTTATCATTTTACTCTTCTATCTCTGCATATTTGTATTGAATTCCTCCTATTGAAAAAGCTTCTTGTTGATATAGTTCTAATGTTTCTTCTAAATTTACACTATCCACAATCTCATCTATTATTTCATCTTTAGTTGTCCCATTTATCCACATCTCAATTATAGTTTCTTTTTCAAATAGCTTATCCACATAGTACTCTTGCTCTAACCTATCTTCTAGTAGCTCCTTAGTGTACTCTTTTAAATATTTATCATCTTGATAGATTAGATATTGTCCTATCTCTATGTGCCTATTTAATTTTAGTCCCTCGATACATACCTTAGCTTTATGTATGCTTATAGGTTTTATTTGTGAGTTGTACCAAACAAAGAATATTACTACATCATTATCTACTTCATCAGTTTATTGTAGTATCTCTAGTAGCTTATTTGGATTCCTCATTATATATTCTTGTAACTCTTCATATTTTAAGTTAGCTGCTATATTTTCAATATTTTGCTTTGTATCTTCCTCTATTCTGTTGTATTTTTCCACCAACATTTGTAGTTCTGTGAAAAATAGTTTATTTAGTATCTCTGAGTTTTGATTTATCATCTTAGTTCTCCTCATATTCTATTAGATTCTTTAGTTCTTTCTTGCAAACAACTACTATCGAGAAGTCATTTGAACACAAAAATAGAGCTGAAATGTATTCAACTCTCTCTATTTCATCTATGTATTCAGGTACTATTCCTTTTAATTGATGTCGCTTTAGTTCTTCTATTCCAGCTTTATCTACTACAGCTACGTATCCACCTAAGTCTTCTGCTGTTCTTTCTGTGCCGTAGTTTTCATCTAGTATTTCTATGGTAATTTCTATTGCATATAATACTTCTTTGGGTATTTCCTTTATTAAGTCTAAGTCTTGCTTTTTCAAAATGTTTATTATCATTATTCTTCCTCCTTATCTTTGAAAACAAAACAAGCTAGATGAAGTATTTTACCTCATCTAGCTTTATCATAATTATAATATATATTTAAATTTATTTTTAATTCTTTATAATTTATTAATTAAGAATATTTAAGATTATTTAAGATTATCTATAAACTGTTTATTTTATATATTCCATCCAATTTGAGTTACTGCCACTTCATCATTCACATCTATTACTTCTTCTTTATTTTCATCTATTACTTCTTCTTTGTTTTCATCTATATATTCTGTATAACTACCACTATCTAATACATCTAAAATTTCTTTTGCAATAGCTTTTATTACTGGTACACATACTGAATTTCCAAATTGCTTATAACTTTGACTATCTGATACTGGTATAATAAATTCATCTGGAAAACCTTGTAATCTAGATGCTTCTCTAGGAGTTATTTTTCTTGGGTTCTTACCTTCTTGTTCGATTAAAATCTCACTACCATCTTTATAATATCTTGCAGATAAAGTATTTGTATATGAACTTTCTGAGTTGAATAAACTAAATCCAAATCCTTTACCTTTCTTTTTATTTTCTATTTTTCTTCTTTGATGTCCTTCCCATAATTTATCTGATATCGTATATTTATCATCTACATTTTTCTCTAAAATATCTCCTACTCTAGTTTTTGGCATAGGTGCTACTGGTGGCTTAAAATCTTTATAATTCTTAACTTGTTTTTTATCAAATCCAACTATATATATTCTTTCTCTATTTTGAGGTGCTCCGAAATCTCTAGCCTTATATATCATAGTTGTAACCTCATATCCTAAATCTATTAATGTTTTTTCTATTACTTCAAATGTTTTTCCATTGTCATGAGTTTTAAGATTTTTAACATTCTCCAGTAAAAATGTTTTTGGTCTTTTTTCTTTTAATATTCTAGCAACATCAAAGAATAAAGTACCTCTTGTATCTTCAAATCCTTTTTTTAATCCAGCTAATGAAAATGCTTGACAAGGAAAACCTCCTACTAAAATATCATGGTCTGGTATGTCTTTTTCATCTATTTCTGTTATATCTCCATGTGGCCATTCTCCGTAATTTGCCTTATATGTTTTTTGTGCAAATTTATCCCACTCACTCGTAAATACTATTTTTACATTTCCATTTAATTGAAATCCTAATCTAGTCCCTCCAATTCCTGCAAAAAGATCAATCATTTTGTATTTAGCTTCTTGTGGATTTTTGAAAGGAGGTTCTTCTGGGAAACTTAATATCATCTCTAATTCTAAATCTGACGGAATAAGCTCACCTTTTTCCCAGCTTCTTATTTTTTTTACATCTACGTTAGGAATTCCTACTGCATCAATAAATTCCTTAGTAGTCATTCCTAGCCTATCTCTCTTTTCTTTTATTAAAATTGATTTAGTTTTTTCATCTATATTAGATATAGTTAGTTTAGACATCTTATCATCTCCTTTTATATTAATTACCGAGCAAATATTATATTTATTATATAATGTAAAAAATTTATAGTCTATAATAAATATCAATGACTCCCAATAGGTATTTTTTACCATAATCTGTTATAATAGTTTCATACTTTATTTGAGGAGGTTTATTTATGACAGATAAAAATAAAATTATAGAATTATTTAATAAAAATGTAAAGGGTAGAACTCCTAATGTTTCTACGAAAAATAAAAGACACGATGGAAAATATGGACATTGGTTAGAAGAACAATTTGGTATTGTAGCAAATGGAGATAACGCTCCTGATTTATACGGTTATGAACTTAAAAATCAAACAACTTCAAAAACTACATTTGGAGATTGGTCTGCTGATTATTATATTTACAAAGATAGTAAATTTACTAATATATTTGAAGGACGCACAATGGTAGAAAAAAGAGATGTATTTCTAAGTATTTTTGGTCAAAATGTTAATGGGAGATATTCTTGGTCTGGCTCTCCTTGTCCTAAAATCCACGGATTCAATGACTTTGGTCAAATATTATTAATCCATAATAATGATATTGTTGCATATTATGATTATAATCAAGATAAAAGACCTAACAAAGCAAGTATAATCCCTGAAGAGTTTCAAGAGAAAGGCATTTGCCTTGCTATATGGAATGGTGATTCTCTAAAGAAAAAACTAGAAAAGAAGTTTAATCAAAACGGTTGGTTTACTTGTAAGACTGACTCTAATGGAGTTTATTCTGAAATCTGCTTTGGAGCTCCTATGACTTACGAAAATTGGCTTGAATTAATTCGTCAAGGAATTGTTATATTTGATAGTGGAATGCATCAAAAAAACCCAAGACCTTATTCTATGTGGAGAGCTAGCAATAGTTATTGGGATAGTCTAATAATTGAGAGATATTAATAAGTAAAAATACTACCTATATTCGATAGGTAGTATTTTTATTTATATAACTATTTAAATCCGCGCTCCGTTACTTGTGGTACGGTTCTCCATTATTTATCCTATATGCTCTATAAATCTGCTCTAACAATATCAACCTCATCATCTGATGAGGAAAAGTCATCCTAGAAAAAGATAACCTATAATCAGCTCTTCCTAGGACTTCATCAGAAAGCCCTAGAGAACCTCCAATTATAAAACAGAGACTACTATTACCTCTAACTGCTAAATCACTCATAGTCTTAGCAAGCTCCTCAGAAGACAAATTCTTTCCATCAATGGCTAAAGCTATAACATAACTATTGTGCTTTATCTTCCCTAAAATTTTCTTACCTTCTTTATCTTTTATAATTTCCATTTCCTTAGCACTCAAATTCTCTGGAGCTTTCTCATCGTCCAACTCTATAATTTCCAACTTACAGTACTTAGAAAGTCTTTTTTTAAACTCATCAATACCTAATTTTAAATATTTCTCTTTAATTTTACCTACCACAACTATACTTATATTCATATGTTTCTCCTAAACTTAATTTTGCTACACATTTATATCCTAATATAATCTATAAACTCTTATAAAATTATCTCACTCTTTCTTGATTTGCATACTCTATAAACTCTTCAAAAGTTACAGCTTTGCTATAATAATATCCTTGATATATCTCACATCCTAATCCATATAGCTTATCTCTTTGACTCAAATTTTCAACATATTCAACAACTATGTCAAACTCCAAATTTTTTGAAAGATTTACAATAGACATTATAATTTCACTACTTCTTTTATTTGTAAGTATCTCTTTAACTAACGAACCATCCAATTTAACTATATCAAAATTATTATTTTGAAGATATATGAGTGAGCTATGACCCATACCAAAATCATCCATAATTAGCTTTATTCCCAAGTTATGTATCGCATTGATACGTTCTATAATTATTTGCGAACCTGATAATGCAACCTGTTCTGTAATTTCTATACCTAACATATTAGGATTTATATCATTCCTATTAATGATATTTTTTATTTGCTCTGGTAATTTAGGGTCATCAAGTTGGTCTGGAGATATATTTACAGAGAATTTAACAGGATTTCTCAATAACTTCTCACTCTTCTTTAAGTCAATACATGCTTTATCAATAATATACTCTCCAAGCTCATCTAAGAACCCTTCTTCTTTAGCCAAAATTATAACTAATGGTGGATAAATGAATCCTCCTATTGAATGTTTCCATCTAAGTAATCCTTCTGCTCCTACAACACTTCCATTATAATTGACTTGAGGTTGATAAAAAAGTTCTATCTCTCCTCTTTTCATAGCAAACTTTAAATCTGAAGCTAACATTTTTGAAATTGACCCTATTTTACCACTGTAATTTAAAAGATTTGGCTGTTCACCTGTTAACTCATACCTTTTTACTAAATTTGTTAAGTTTTCTATATTATTTTTAAACATATATGTATATCTATTTTGCGACATCTTTATAAATGGTATATAAATCATAACCCCGATACATAGATTAAACAATTGTAACATACTACCTCTTATAGAGCCTGTAGCCATATAACCACTTAAAAATATAGGCGATGTCCATTCTACAGGAGAAACTGTACATGGAACAAACCCTATAGACATAGCTATATAACTTGTAATAGTCAAGATTATAGGCGTAATTACAAAAGGTACAAACATAATATGGTTAAAAACAATTGGTATCCCGAAAACCAACATCTCATTTATATTAAAAAGAGCTGGTATGGAAGCAATTTTGGCTAGCTTTCTTACATTTATACGTTTTTCACTAAGAAAAATCGCAATTACTAGACATAGCAAAGAACCGCATCCACCCAACAACACCATTGTATCAAAAAAAGTCTTAGTAAAGATTTCTGTTGGCAATTGATTATTATTAACTAAATTGATATTAATTGCCATACTATTTTCAAATAAACTTTTTGCAACTGTATCTAGAACATTACTCCCATGAATTCCAAAAAACCACATAAAATGCATCAAGAAAATAAATAATAAGGCACTCATGAGATTTCTTCCCATTTTGCTAAACACATTTGAAAATAAATCGTAAAATATATCTTGAAAGTTTGAACTACCAATTAAACTTATCATTATTACTCTAAAAATAGAAAATAAAAATACTACAATTATAAATGGAACTATAGCTGAGACTACCATATTAAAGTCTGCATCTGCTCCCTCTGTATGAAACTTTACACTTGTGACAAAAGATTCTGTAAGTTTTACAAACAATACAGATGATGTCATAGCGACAATAATAGCTGTAAATAGCCACTTTGTATTAAATACTTCTATATAATTAAGTTCATTGCCACTTGAAAACACTAAAAAAGAGCACATTGCAACTATAGGAACAAGTACTGTATACTTGCTCCCATATATTTTCCCATAACTATAACTTATTGTTAATAATATTATTAATGAAATTATTCCTAAAGTAGAGCTATTTATAAAGTTAAGAATCTTTGTGATTTCTCCATTAAATAAATTTGATAAACATTCTTGATACGCCCTTATTGGAAGATTTAAAATGACAAGAGCAGTTGAGCCAGTCATAATAGCAGGTATGGCTAAAATCATTCCTTGCTTTATAGAATATAAAATTTTATTATCTTCAACATTTTCGAAATTTCTTTTTAGCAAAGTTATTCACCTCTACTTCATTTCATAAACATTAGAAACATCATTTCGTGATAGTACATCTAGCTTCACATCTTGTCCAACTACTATATCATTTGATGCTAATACTCCTTTTGAAGTCTCATATGCCAATTCTGGAAAATTATTTTCTTTACTTAAGTGAGCTAATAATATAGATTCTGTACCTTCATTAATCAGCTCAACACAGAAATTAGCAGCATCTTCATTAGATAAATGTCCAGTGTCTGACATTACTCTTTTCTTTAAAGCATATGTATATGAACCCATCATAAGCATATTAGGGTCATAATTTGATTCTAATACTACTAACTTAGATTTATATAGATGTTTTTTTATATTTTGAGTTATACATCCTATATCAGTAGCTATAGATATCTTTTCATCACTCTCTGTATAGAAATTATATCCAACTGGGTCAGATGCATCATGTTCTATTGAAAAAGGTCTCACTATAATATCTCCTAATGAATAAGTTTTATCATTTTCAAAAACTTTCATATTTTTATCTTTGACATCTCCTAACTTATCCTTCATAGAACACCATGTCTTTATATTAGCAAATATTGGTATATCAAACTTTCTTGATAATATACCTGCCCCTTTTATGTGGTCAACATGTTCATGTGTTATAAATATTCCTTTTAATTTATCTGCATCTACATCAATGTCTTTAAGACCTGTAGTTATTCTCTTTCCACTTAACCCTGCATCTACTAGTATATTAGTATTTTTATACCCTATATAATGGCAGTTTCCACTACTGCCACTTCCAACTGAACAATACTTTAGCATTCCTTCACCTCTTTTTCTGCCTTATAAATTATATTATACCAAAAAAACAGGAGTTGTCTCGAAATTGATTTTTTCCAATCAAATTTTAAGTTCAACTCCTGTTTTATATTTTCATGTTTTATTTTTGATACTTCATATTAACGAATAGGCAACATCATTTTAGTCAATAGTTCATTTGTTGGGCGATTTGGTGTATTTAAGTATTGATAATAAATTTCTCCAAGCATTTCATAGGGGCTATTTTGTACCCATGCAAACAATTCTTCTAATGTAGGGTCTTGCAAAAGATAATCACCTTGGTCAATTGCAGTAACTATCTTTTGTGCAGGTATTTCTATACCCTGAATATCATCTACGCCTTCCATCTTAGTTGCAGTAGGAAAGCCTATTTCAATATTTAAGTTTTCTAAGTCCATATTGTGAAAGCAGACAATAGGTGCTCCTGCTACAAAAGTATTTTTACTTTTTATATAGTCCTTAATTTTGGCATATCCCTCAGCAGAAAACTCTTGAAATTCAACCTTGAAGTTAATTGTTTTCTTTATTACTAAAGCATAATATGCACTCTGTTCGACCACAGTAATATCTGTTATTCTTGACATTTCATTTCCTCCAATAAGTTTATTTTATATTTATAGTTAACATGATATCATCTAGCATATATTGTGGCTTGTCCTACAATGCTCTTTTCAAGCCCCAAAGTAATATCTATTAAATTGCATAAGCATATTTGAATACTATATACAATGTTCTCAATATGCAAACCATAAAGCAAATTACTTTAAAAAGATATTATAAATTGCTAGGAATATTAACTCTATATTCCATAAGACATTATATATAAATAGTTTATTGTATAGCTATCTTTAATACATTATAATTTTCCTAACATTCCAGTGCAGAGGATAGTTTACAATTAAAATCAAAGGAGGTAATTATGTATAGAATAAGTCAGTTTTCTAAAATATCTGGTTTGACTGTAAAAGCTCTACGTTATTACGATAAAGAAGATATTTTAGAACCATCATTTAGAAATGAAGAAAATCAGTATAGATACTATGATGATGAAAAAAATTTAGGAATAGTACAAGTCATATAAACTCTGCTAAATAAAAAACTATTGTTGTAGCTATAAGGTAAATATGCACCCAAATAAAGTATAATGATATAATATTTATTTTGAAATAACAATTAGACATGATACTTTTCTTTTTTTAAGAACAAATATCCTGTAGACTAGAGGTTCTTAAGACCTCCATTTCTATTTTTCTGTTCTTTACATAAAAAAGGAAATGCTCCAAATTCTTATTTTGAAACATTCCCTATACAAAATTTACTTGTATTCACTTATAATCTTATTTATATCTACCCCTTTATTGCTCCATATCTCCACAAAAGCCCTTCCATTAGCATTTTTATGTTTATATTTATTATAGTATTCATTTAAAGTCTCAAAGAATACTTTATCACCAACTTCTTTTCTCACTTCATTAAACGCTATTGCACCTTTTGTATAAACATTCAAGCTATATTCAGTAGAATTTTTATACTCATTTGCTGGTTTAAATATATTCTCACTCAAATAACTCTTTGTCTGTATCTCCATAGTTTTTAGAAGTTTATTTGCCATCTCTTTACCATATTTTTGCTCAAAATACACTATTGTAGAATATTCAGTAAGTGCTTCATCTAACCAAGGTTCACTTATTTCATCATTTCCAACAGCAGAATACCACCATTGATGTGCTGTCTCATGGGCAATAACATATTCAAGTAGAAATTCATTTTTCTCATTATATAAGCTTTGGTCTATCATAACGAGCATAGGATATTCCATCCCACCTATAAAAAAGTCACTCGCTACGACAGAGTATTCTTTATATGGATATTTCCCAAATAATTCACTAAATATATCAATTGAATCTTTTGCCACTTCAGTTGCTTTTTTAGAAAGTTTTTTATTTAAATTGTATGTATTAATTGCTATTCCTTTTGAATCTACCTTAGTCACATCAAATTTACTACTTAATATAAATGCGAAATCCCTAACACTTTCAGCTTCTATTTCATATAGCATCTTTTTATTGTCATGCTTGTCATTAATAAGTTTTCCTGTGTGAGCAATCTTATACTTATTTGGAATTAATAGTTTCACATGAAAATCGCTAGTCTCACTATAGAATGGGTCACCAATTGTTTCATAACTCTTTAGATTCCAACCTCTTTCATCATTAACACAAGCTATAGGAAACCAGTTAGTAACGTTTATAGTATTTTCCCCATATCCAAATCTTCCAACTGAATTTGGTATTTTTACATTATATTTTATATCTAATGATATTCTTTCATTCGGTTTTAATTCTTTCCCTAATTCTATTTCTAATATATCATTTTTATCTCCTTTAATTTTATACTCCATTTTACTATTCCTATTTAATATATTCTTTATATCTATGTAGCCTTCATTAAACCCATTAGGATAAGCTTTTGTCATTTCCTCTTTTTCAAAAGGAGCAAACTCTTTTTTTGAAAAAGCATTTGGATATATATGAAAATATATTTTATCCATGTTTGATTTTGTATTATTTATGTACTCAACATTCTGATTACACATTAGCCTCTTCGTTTCATCATCAAATATAACATCCATATTATATTGATTTATCTTTGAATTAGTTTTTTCTTTATACGCTTCTAAACTGTCATCCTTTTCTATAAAGCAACCTATTATTAATACCATAAATAAAATTGCTACTGATAATGTTCTTCTTACTTTTTGGTTGAATTTTATAACCAAAATATCTCCTCCCTTTCAAAATGAATCTTTCTAGAAAATATTTACATGCTAATCTTGCGACCTTTTATTTGTTTACAGACAAATATAATATAAAAAATGATATAATTTAATCTGAGGTGATAAAATGTTTTTCAAAGAAAGCAATGAAATAGATTTAGGTGAAATCACTATTCCCAATATCTTTATAGATATATTTATGCCAATGGCGGACGGGTTATACGTAAAAGTTTATCTTTTAGGCTATAGACAAGCATGTGATATTACTTCTAATCCTAAGTTCGACAATAATTCAATAGCCAAAAACCTAAATATACCTTTGTCTGATGTGTTATCTGCTTGGAAATTTTGGGAGGAAAAGAAGATTATAAAAATACATGACAATGGAGAATATGATAATTTTAATTATTCAATAGAATTTTTAGATTTAAAAAATTTCTATATTGAGAATATATTAGGTAATAATTCATCTGTAAAATCTAATACAAACCAAGTTGTATCTACTTCTGAAAATCCAAGTATTAGAAAAATGTTCAATTCCATAAATAAAATAGTTGGCCGCTATCTCGACCCAAGTGAAAAGATAAGTATCATGGATATAATGAATAAGTACAATATGAGTCCTGATATGATACTTTGTGCTTATGAATATGTAAAAGATAAAACTGGTACATCAAAACCAGTTAAATACATTGAGGGTATTATCAGGAATTGGTATGATTCAAATTTATATACACCAAAAGATGTTGAAGATAGCTTTTTAGTTAGAAGTGAAAGATATATTTTATACAAAACCATTTTCAATGAATTAGGATTTTCAAGACAACCATCAAAGTCAGAAAAAGAACTTATGGACACTTGGTTTGATAAATTTGGTATGGATATGGACTTAATAATAAATGCTTGCTCTAAATCTAAAAATATTTCAAACCCAAGTATATCTTATATAAATGGTATAATTAAAAATTGGAATGAAAAAAATATAAAAAATTTAAATGATTTAAAGCAAAAAGAGGAAGAACGTATAGTTAAGGAGAATATTAATAAGAAGCAGATTAATACTACTCAAAACAACAATACTTACAAGAAAACTAAGTTTCATAATTTCAACGAGACATTCACTCAGTATACCTCTGATGAACTCGATGAGATTATTAAAAAAAGTCAAAAAGAAAAGTTTAAGTAGGTGATTAAATGAATGAAGATAAAATAAGAAAAATACTTGCTAAATATGATAAGAGAAGAGATAATAGCGAACTCTTATTAGAACATAGAAAAAATGAGGTATATAATAGAATTCCTGAAATAAAATCTATAGATGATGAGATTTCTAAAATAGGCCTTAGTCTAGCTAAAATAGTACTTTTAAATCCTAAGTCTAAAGATGAGATTGTAAATAAATCTAAAAATACTATAGAATCTTTAAAAGTAAAGAAGGAGGAACTTTTAGCTGAGAATAATATCCCTCTTGATTACTTAGAAATAAAGTTTCAATGTACTTCTTGTAAAGATAAAGGTTTTTTACCTAATGGGGAAAAATGCTCTTGCCTTAAACAAGAAATTGTAAATGAAGCTTATAAAATGTCTAATTTAGACAGGATTTTAAGTCAGGAAAATTTTTCGAATTTTAACTTGAATATATTTTCTCCTAAGAAAGGCTCTGATGGAGAAATATCTCCTAGGGAAAATATGCTAAATAATTTAAGTGTCTGCGAAAATTTTGTTCATGATTTCAAGGAAGATAATGATGAAAATCTACTGTTTTATGGTTCTACTGGACTGGGAAAAACATATATGTGCAATTGTATTGCAAAGGAATTATTGGACAAAGGAAATGTTGTAATTTATCAAACTTCTTTTAGAATATTAGATATTCTCGAAGACTATAAATTTAGAAGAGACACAAATAATCCGATAAGTGAAGATAATTATAAAAACTTGTTTGATTGTGATTTATTAATAATAGATGACCTTGGTACTGAACTTAATAACTCTTTTACTAGTGGAGAAATCTTCAACATTGTAAACACAAGACTTGTTACTGGTAAAAAAATTATTATATCAACCAACTTAACACCATCCCAAATAGGAAATACTTATACTCAAAGAACTCTTTCTAGAATTTTAGACAAATTTAGGATTTTAGAATTTACTGGTGATGATTTGAGATGGGAAAGATTTAAATAAAGTAGCCCTTAAAAAACATTTTTTTATTTTTAAATAGAGAGGTAAGACAAACTTGCTTCTCTGTTTAAAACTTATACTAAAGAAACTAATCTCTCTACTATAAGTACATTTCTAAAGTATCTTTAATACATCTAATTCTTTATATTACTTATAATTTATCAATATTGTAAACTTAGCAGATTATATAATACTATCCTAAAAATACTCTAAATTTTAATCTTATAAATTATATCATTACAAATAACTTAATACTTTATTGTAATTAAATTTAATTTTTCAATCAAAAAAAGATACTTAAAAGTATCCTGTAACGTAGAAAATTATATTAATTTGAACTTATGTACTTTGTGGAGCTGGTGATAGGAATCGAACCTACAACCTGCTGATTACAAGTCAGCTGCTCTACCGTTGAGCCACACCAGCATATAATCTAGTATTTATCTCTAATTCAAAAATGGTGGGACTAACAGGGCTCGAACCTGTGACCCCCTGCTTGTAAGGCAGGTGCTCTCCCAGCTGAGCTATAGTCCCATACTGGTGACTCGTAGGGGAATTGAACCCCTGTTACCGCCGTGAAAGGGCGGTGTCTTAACCTCTTGACCAACGAGCCATTTTGGTGATCTATCCGCGACTCGAACGCGGGACACCCTGATTAAAAGTCAGGTGCTCTACCGACTGAGCTAATAGACCACATTTTTTTCGACTTTTTTCGTCGTTTCTTTCACTCACAAGTTATATTATAACTGCTGTACAATTTTTAGTCAATAGTTTTTTTATTTTTTTTAGCATATAATTAGAATCCTCTTGAACTACTTATTTTCAACAAGCATTTTGAATAAAATATATAATTAGAATACAGAAATTCAACTTTAATTACACATAGAACATACATAAATAATTTTAACTGAATAAAGACTTAATACAAATCTAACACAAAAGAGTATCTCTAATAACTATAATCATTATCTTGAGATACTCTTTCCTTATTATTCACAATTTAAATTGTTTAATAAAATATTAAGCAAATATATTTTTTCTTATTATTGTTTGAGCTCTATTAGGCCCAACAGAAACCATGTCTACACTTACTCCGACCAACTCTTCTATTTTAGCTATATATTTCTTTGCATTTTCTGGAAGATTATCAAAATTATCTACTTGAGTTATATCTTCATTCCATCCATCTAATTCTTCATATATAGGTTCACATTTTGCTAAGTCGTCTAATGATGCAGGGAAATCTGTTATTATTTTATCACCCATCTTATAAGATGTACAAACTTTTATCTTATCAAATCCAGTTAAAACATCTAGTAACATAAATGAGATACTAGTTAAACCATTAACCCTAGCTGCATACTTAACTATAACTGCATCAAACCATCCACATCTTCTTGGTCTACCAGTAGTTACTCCAAATTCATGACCTTGCTCTCTTATTTTGTCACCAGTTTCATTTATTTGTTCTGTAACAAATGGACCTTCTCCAACTCTTGTAGTATATGCTTTTACTATCCCAACAACATCTTTTATCATGTTTGGTCCTATACCTGCACCAATTGCAAATCCACCAGATGTTGGGTGAGAAGATGTAACAAATGGATATGTTCCTAAATCTAAATCTAATAAAGTACCTTGTGCTCCTTCAAATAATACTTTTTTACCTGCTCTCACTGCATCATATACAATAACTGATGTATCTGCAACGTATTTTCTTATTTGTTCTGCATATCCGATATATTCATTATATATTGTTTCAAAATCAAATAATTCTTCTTTTCCATATATATTCTTAACTATTTCATTTTTAGCATCTATCTGAGCTTTTAATTTTATAGCAAATTTGTCCTTGTCCATTAAATCACAGATTCTTATTCCAGATCTCTCTGTCTTATCCATATAGCAAGGTCCAATACCTTTTTTTGTTGTGCCTATCTTTAAATCGCCTCTGGCTTCTTCTGACAATGCATCTAGTTCTTTATGATATGGGAATATAACATGGGCTCTATCGCTTATTTTTATATTTTCTGTATTTATATTATCCGCTTTAAACATTTCCAATTCTTCTAAAAATCCTTTAGGGTCAAATACTATACCATTTCCTATTATATTCACTGTTTTTGGATTTAATACTCCAGATGGAATTAAATGTAGTGCATACTTCTTACCTTCTACAACTAATGTATGTCCTGCATTATTTCCACCTTGTCCTCTTACTACTACATCTGCTTGAGTAGCAAGATAATCTATAACTTTACCTTTACCTTCATCTCCCCATTGAGAACCAACAATTGCAACTGTTTTCATGTAATTCACCTCTATATTTTATATACTCTCGAACGCTTTACTTATTTATTCTATCAAACATTCGTATTTTTTTCAACTTTTTTAGCGTTCTCCAATATTTAACATATATTTTTCTATTTTTGAAAATTCATCTTTCTCTATGATTTCTTTTTCATAGTTTATAACTTTTTCCATAAATTTATCCACATCTAGAAGTTTTTCTAACTTACATATGTTAGTTATATTTCCAAAGTTTGTGTTAGTCATATTTATATAATATTGACTATCCACAATACTAGCATAGACAACAATTGATTCCTTTAGGTTATTATCAATTACTCTAAATAAGTTTATTTCATCAAGTACTTTAATTATATTGGGATATATACACGTTAAGCTTATTTTCTCCATATTATTCCTCCTAATAATTAATATTTATACACAGATAAAGCAAGCTAAAAGCTTGCTTTATCTACTTATTCACACTTATCAACAGGCTATCTGTGGATACTGTGGATATTTTTTTAGCTATATTTCAAGGTTTAGACATATTTAGTGACATGTATCCACATTTTTCCTGTAGAAAGAAAGAATGTTCTGTGGATATTCGTTAGATTATAGGTCTCTCAACTTATCCCCAAATCGTTGAACTTCACCAAGCCAAACTAGTTCTACAGAACCAGTTTCACCATGTCTATTTTTTGCTATTATTACTTCTCCTATATTTTTACTCTCAGAATCAGCATGATAATATTCATCCCTATATAAAAACATGACTATATCTGCATCCTGTTCTATCGCTCCAGATTCTCTTAAGTCAGATAACATTGGTCTATGGTCTGCTCTTTGTTCTGGTGCACGTGATAACTGAGATAATGCCACAACAGGACAGTTTAATTCTTTTGCTAGTATCTTTAGTGACCTTGATATTTTAGATATTTCTTGTTGTCTGCTTTCGTTATTACCTTCTCCTTCCATAAGTTGAAGATAATCAATAAGCACTAAATCTAGACCTTTTTCTATCTTTAACTTTCTACACTTTGACCTTAATTCTGATATTTTTATACCAGGAGTATCATCTATGTGTATTTTCGCATCTGACAACACTGCCATAGCATCTATAATTCTAGGCCAGTCATTATCATTAAGTGTTCCAGTCTTTATCTTTTTTAATTCTACACTAGACTGTGAAGATAACATTCGTTGTACTAATTGTTCTTTAGACATCTCTAGACTAAACACAGCTACAGACGCATCACCTTTTAAGGCGGCATTTTGTACTAAGTTTAAAGAAAACGCAGTTTTACCCATTGCTGGTCTGGCTGCAATTAATATTAAATCAGTCCTTTGAAGACCATTTATTTTTTTATTTAAATCTTTAAAACCAGTAGTTATGCCAGTTACATCACTCTTATTAGTGTATAATTTTTCTATCATATCATAGGCGTCCATCAAAACTAAGTTTATAGATTTAAAATCATCACTAGTTTTCTCCTGTGATATATCAAATATGCTCTTTTCAGCTTGTTCTAAAACATCTTCAATTTTAGTTGCTCCACTATATCCTAGATTTATTATTTCATTAGAAGCTTTTATAAGCTTTCTAAGCACAGACTTCTCTTTTACTATGTCAGCATAGTATTTTACATTTGAAGTCGTAGGTACTATAGTAGAAAGACTTGTAATATAACTGACTCCTCCAATATCATTAAGATGCCCTTGTTTTCTTAGTTCTTCTGTCAGTGTTATCAAGTCTATAGGCTCACCTTTATTACTTAAAGTTATCATACATTCATATATTATTTTGTGAGCCTCTTTATAGAAATCATCAGGCTTTATAGTTTCTGTAACTGTTATTATAGCATCTTTATCTAGAAGTATAGAACCCAATATTGATTGTTCTGATTCTACACTATGAGGAGGAATTCTCGTCATATCTTCCATCTTTATCACCTCTAGTTATTACTGTTTTTCTTTTACATCTACTCTTATTTTAGTAGTTACTTTTTGATGTATTTTTATTTCTACAAATGTTGAACCTAGAGTTCTTATTGGTTCATCTAATAATATTTTTCTTTTATCTACATCTATATCTTTTTGTTTCTTTAATTGCTCAGCAATCTCTTTAGCAGTTATTGAACCAAAAAGTCTCCCACCTTCTCCTGCTTTTGAGTATATTTCTATATTGATTTCTTCCATTTGTTTCCCTAATAAAACAGCTTCTTCATATTCTTTTTTCGCTTTTATCTCTTTAGACTTATTCTTTTCATTTAACTCTTTTATTGCTACATTATCTGCTTGCACAGCCATCTTTTTAGGAAATAAGAAATTTCTTGCATATCCATCACTTACTTCTTTCATTTCCCCTTTTTTACCAGTTCCTTTTACATCTTTTAATAATATAACTTTCATCTATTCTTCCTCCTCCAAATACTCCTCTATTATTTTATTTACCATCTTATAAGCTTCTTTTAGAGAAACATCTTTTAACTGTGCTCCAGCTATATCTATATGTCCCCCGCCTCCTAATTTCTCCATAAGCACATGTACATTTATTTGTCCTAAAGACCTCGCACTTATAAATATCGTATCATCTTTTTCACCTAATACAAAGGAAGCTTCTACTTCTTTTATGTTTAATAACTCATCAGCAGTTTGAGCTATTATAACATTTATACTATCTATCTCTGTACTTGAATATGCTAAGCATATTCTATTGTTAATTATTTTAGTACTTTGAATTATTTCAGCTTTTATTATGAAATCTTTCACATCAGAATTGAAGAATTTTTTGACCTCAATAGTATCTGCTCCAACTTTTCTAAGATAAGAAGCAGCTTCAAAAGTCCTAACACCTGTTTTGAATGCAAAGTTTTTAGTATCTAAACTTATTCCTGCTAAAAGACCTTCAGCTGTTAGTTTATTTATTGTTACATCTTCATCCATATATTGAACTAATTCTGTAACCATTTCACAGGTTGAAGATACATATATCTCATGGAATAAAAGTACTGCATCATTTATAAATTCCACACCTCTTCTATGATGGTCTATTACCACTATCTTCTCTGATAGCTTTAATAGCTCTTCACATTCGGTATAATTAGGTCTATGAGTATCAACTACCACGACTAACGTGTTTTTAGTACAGTTGTCAATAGCCTCTTCTTTTCCAATAAATAGTTTCTTATAATAATTATTTTCATTTATTTTATTTATAAATATTTCTATAGATTCATTTACCGATTGTAAAACTATGTTTGCTGTTTTGTTACAGGATTTACATATGTCATAAACTCCAACTGCAGCTCCCATAGCATCCATATCTGGATATTTATGTCCCATTATATAAACTTGGTCACTTTGTTGTATAACCTCTCTTAAGGCATGACCTATCAATCTAGATTTTACTTTGGTTTTCTTTTCTACAGCTTTAGATTTTCCTCCATAAAACACAAATTTATCTTTTGTTTTTACAACAGCTTGGTCTCCACCTCTACCAAGTGCTAAATCAAGTGCACCTGTCGCAAGTTTTAGGTTCTCATTTAATGTATCTCCATCTATACCAATTCCTATACTTATAGTAACAGGAAGATTATTTCCATAATCAATATGTCTTATTGTATCTAAAATAGAGAACTTCTCAGTTTCTAATTTTTTTAACTCTTTTTTATGCATTACCAAGAAGAATTTATCTTTTGAAGTTCTTCTCAATGCACCATTTGAGTTTAATTCTAAAGCAGAAAGTATTTTTTCTACTTCAACATTAATTAAAGCTCTCTTGTCTTCTGCTGCACTTTTTAATACTTCATCATATCCATCTACTTGTATTAGCATCATTGCATTTTTTTCGTCATCATAATCTTGTTTTACTTTTAAATATTCTGTCTTGTCTATCCAGTATAATATCATCAAATATTTAGGATTCTTTTCTTGATCATTTTTTATAACATTATAAATTATTGTATATTCTTTTTCTTTGTAGTTTATTTCTGTGTACATCTCTTTATTTTCATTCAATACTTTTCTTAAATTAAGATTTTTAACTATCTCTTCTATATTTTTATCAAGTAAATCTTTTTGACCAATCATATCATAAAACTTTCCATTATACCACGATATATTTCCATCAAACTCCAGGATACACAGTGGTATTGGAAGATTTATTATGGCTTTCTTGGTTGTTTCATCTATGTCTAAAGATAAATTTTGAATATACTCTGTCCATTCATGACGTCTAATATTAGTTGTTCTCCAATTGTGAAAAACCATATATACAAAAATACAGAAAAATAAACACCCTACATACAAGTTGTAATAAAGCAAAATTATACTAGAAATACCAATAACAATTATATATAAATTTATTTCTGGCATATTTAATTTAAAGGTTTGTTTATTACTCATTTCTATCCTCCTAAGTGGATTTATAACTTCTCACCTTTCTAAAGTCAATTATACTATCTACCATACCAACAAAAGATATTCCCATAAATCCAAATAAACATAAAATTATCCCTGAAAGAAACATAATTTTATTTGGTCCCTGTCTTATCCATTTCTTTAAAAAATAAATACAAACTGCTATACCTTGAATTACAAACATTAAATTAAAAACTAGCTGTAAATTAGTCATTATTAATTCTGTATATAGTTTTGAACCAATAATTTGAATAAATAAGACTAACAAATAAAGTAAGAAAGTTGTGAGTATAGCATTTCCTGGTAAATAAAAATCTGCAAATTTAGGAAATCTTATATCCATCTTTGTAATTCTTTTGATAAAAAATACACTTAAATAATATGTTACAAATGCTGATAATAACCCTTGTAAAAATAGCATCATTGGTAACATGTTTGTAAAATAGCTTACAATCTCATCTGGCTTCATCTTATCAAATATTTTAAGTTCAGTTGCTGAAAAACTATTCTTTTGGATGTTTACAATTTCTGCTATCATCTTAGAAACTTCATCTAATAAATTTACATTTAAAAATGTTTTTAATACAAAGAAATATACAAGCATTGAAAGTACAAATATTATTGTTCCACCATATATTGGTTCAAATTTATTGCTATCTTCTTGTTCAAAACTTCTCTTTAACATCTTTCCTATTGCTATACCTGGTAAAGAATACATTATACATATATTTAATGCATAAGAAATGTCTGCAAATAGAATTAGTACGCAAAATGTAATCAAAATAGATATAAAAGAATACCTTCTATCAGTAATAGCACCTATAATTACATATGGAACAGCTGCTAATATACTAAACATTCCTAGCATTGGAATATAGGCTATTACTAAAGCGATTATTACAGCTAAAACTATTATATGCATTGCTTTAGATAGTCTAATTTTATTATTCAATTTAATATCACTCCCTATTATCCATATGTTTTTTTAAATTAGATAAATCTCCATACCATCTTTCAACACTATGCTCTTCATCTATACCAATTTTTATTTTTTCTTTGACTTTATAATCCACATCTCTAAAACTAATTCCTAATCTCTTTGCTAAGAGATATGTTATCATTATTATATTTGCTAGAGTATCTTGAATTGCTTCATCTAAAGGTTTTACCCCTTTAAATAATAAGTTAAACAAATCACTTACACTCATTAATATTTCTGTTTTCATCCATTCTATTATCTTTATGTTTCTCGTTATCTCAGAACCTTTATCTATTTTCACGTTTACAACCCTCCTTAATATATAATATTATATCATAAATAATAATATATTTAAGTATATAAACAAAAAAACGAGCTTTATAGCTCGCTTCATTTAGATATATAAATACCTATAATAAAAAATGAGCACAAGGCTCATTTTTTTAGTCTAATGTATATGGTAAAAGTGCTATATTTCTCGCTCTTTTTATAGCAACTGTTAATTCTCTTTGATGCTTAGCACAAGTTCCAGATATTCTTCTTGGTAATATCTTTCCTCTTTCAGTTATATACTTTTGTAATCTTTGAGTACTTTTGTAATCTATTTTAGCGTTTTTGTCAGCACAGAATTGACAAACTCTTTTTTTCTTACGTCTTTTTTTATTCATCATGACTTTTTTCCCTCCTTTTTAAAATGGTATATCGTCATCATCTATAGCTTGGAAACCTTGTGGGTCTAGACCTTGAGGTTCAAAGCTTGGCTCAAAAGCTGGAGCACTTTCTCTATATGAATTTTCCGATTTATTCTTACTATCCAAAGCTTGTACTGATCTAGTACTTACTTTTGTAAAAGTTCTCTTTTCACCTGATTGTGTCTGATAATTGTCTACTCTTATAGATCCTTGCAATGCAACTAATCTACCTTTAGTTATGTAGTTAGCACAAAATTCAGCAGATTTACCCATTACTTCAACAGGTATAAAATCAGTTTCTTTAGATCCATCTTTTTTTACATAGTCTCTATCAATGGCTATTGTAAAGGATGCCACTGGTGTTCCTGTACCTGGGATGTATCTTAATTCAGGGTCTTTAGTTAATCTTCCCACTAATACAACTTGATTCATAAAAACACCACCTATTTTTTATAATAAAACCAGTTATTAAGCAACAACTATCATGTGTCTTATTACGTTTTCATTTATCTTTAAGTTTCTGTCTATCTCTTTAGGAACGTCTACTGCTGATTTAAAGTTAACTAATACGTAAAAACCTTCTGTAAACTTAGCTATTGGATAAGCTAATTTTTTAGTTCCCCAAGTATCAACTTTAACTATTTCTCCGTCAGTTGCAACAACTTCCTTAACTTTGTTTAGTATAGCCTCTCTTACTTCTTCATCAGAGTTTGGCTTTACCACATAAACTAATTCATAATTTCTCACTATAATTCACCTCCCTTTGGACTTAACGGCTCTACACTCTTAGAGCAGAGAAATGAGACTAAAATCTCATACCTACACATTTTATCATTTATTCTCATTTATGTCAATTTAAATTTTGGACAAAGTTTAATATAAGGCAAATTATATATTCTTAAATTAACAAGGGATGGCAATAGCCATCCCCTATAATATATCTATATAAGTTATTATTTTTAATTAAGCTTCAACACCCATAGCTTCTTTTAAAACTGATGCTATATTTTTTATACCTTCTATTATTTTTTCTTCTGGCATATTTGAATAGTTAAGTCTGAAAGTATTTTCTCTACCACCATTAGGGAAGAATCCTCCTCCAGCAACATAAGCAACATTCTTTTCTAAGCATTTTGGCATTAATTCTTTAGCATTTAAATTACTTGGAAGCTCTACCCATGTAAATAATCCACCTTCTGGATGAGTAAATACTAATCCTTCTGGGAATTCTTCTTCCATAGTCTTAAGCATTACATCTCTACGTTTAATATAAACTGCTTTAATTTTTTCAACGTGTGCATCTAAGTCATACATATCCATGAATTTACTTACTTCCATTTGAGATATAGTTGATGCTTGTAAGTCTGCACCTTGTTTTGCAAAGTTAAATTTAGATAATATTTCTGGAGAAGCACAAGTCCATCCTAATCTGTATCCTGGGCAGAATATTTTAGAGAAAGTTCCTAAGAATATTACTAATCCTTTTGTATCCATTGATTTTAAAGATGGTAAAGATTCTCCTTCAAATCTTAAATCTCCATATGGATTATCTTCTATTACTGGTATTTCAAATTTGTTTACTATTTCCATGAATTTTTTACGTCTTTCAAGTGGCCAAGTTCTTCCTGTTGGATTTTGGAAGTCAGGAATTACGTAAATCATTTTTATTCTATCAGTTGTTTCTAGTATTTTTTCTAATTCTTCCATTATCATTCCATCAGAATCAGTTGGAACGTCTATGAATTTAGGTTGATAAGATTTAAATGCATTTATAGCTCCTATGTAAGATGGGCTTTCACATAAAATTACATCACCTTCATCAATAAATACTTTTCCTGCAAAATCTAGACCTTGTTGAGAACCACTTGTAACTAATATATCGTCTTTGTCTACATTAGTTTGATTTTTCTCATTCATTCTAGCTGCTATTTTCTCTCTTAATGGTTCATATCCTTCTGTTGTAGTATATTGCATAGCTGATCTTCCATTTTCTTCAAGCACTGCAACTGATACTTTTTTCATTTCTTCAACTGGAAATAATTCTGGAGCAGGCATTCCACCAGCAAAAGATATTATTTGTGGTTGTTGAGTAAGTTTTAAAAGCTCACGTATTTCAGATCCTTGTAAACCTTCCATTCTTCTTGCATATTTAATTGCCATAATTAAAGCACCCCCATGAAAATGTTTTCTTCATTTTCTATTATACCAAAATTTCGGATATTAATATACGGTATTTGACATTTTTTAAATGTTAATTTTATATCATTCTTTTATTAGCTTTTTTACTCTCTTTTCTAAGGTCTCTCTATCAAGCATTATTAACCTTGAACATTTGGTACATTTTATCTTTATATCCATTCCAGTTCTTATAATTTCGAATTCTTTACATCCACATGCGTGTTGTTTTTTTAATTCGACAATGTCTCCTATTTTTAAATCCATTGGCATAAATAATTAGCCTCCTAATCTAGCTTCTCTGCTTCTTTCGAACCATCTTCTAATTTACTTATACAATAAATTCCTTTTATATCTACATTATTTTCAGTTAAAATTATTTTTATATTTTCCATGTCTTCAAAAGAAAATTTAATTGATATCCCACAACTTGCTGTTATTTCTCTTGGTGTTGGAAGAGCCATTACCTTTAGACCATTTTCACCAAATAACTTTTCTGATCTTATTGCATGATGTGTCGAATTAAATGACACTATATACATCTGATTCATTGCTTAATCCTTTCTGACTATCTGTTTTTCTTTAAATTAATCATTATTATTAGTTTTTATATTATTAAACAAACGTACATTATATAGAAATAGTATTTGATGCATTCTTTAATGTTTCAACTATAGTATACATATTTGTAACTGAACCTACTTGTAGTTTGTCTTTTAAATTGTAGTAGTCTAAACAAGTACCACAAGATAAGACTTCTACGCCTTCATTTTCAAGTATTTTTAAATTTTCTATAGTTTCTTCATTTTCAGCACTTAGTGTTACTCCTCCATTAACTAAAAGTACATATTTAGGATAAGGCTTAGATTCAGTTAAAGTATATATAAATCCTTTTATTAATACTTTCCCTAATTCATCATTTCCAAGCCCCATTTTGTCTGAAGATATAAATATACATGTATCTTCTAGTTTACATTCTTCCTTGTCTACAATATCTTGTTTATCTAAGATATTTTGACCTTTTATAATTTCTATAGATATAAAATTTTCTTTTTCGTCAACAATACTTGCCTCACAATTTAAAGATTTAGCAAGTTTTAATACATTTTCTTTAGCTGTTTCATTGTCAACTGTTGTAACTACAATACCTTCTTCTATTTTATCTAATTCCTTTTTTGTATTTATAACTGGTTTAGGACAAGCAAGTCCTCTAGCATCTATTTTTATACTCATTGTTTGATTCATCTCCTTAAAAATATTCATACAATTTATATTTTATCATAGATGTTATCTTGCTTGTTATAGATTGTTTCTATAACCTTATAGGTTTATTTTTCTTACATTATTTCTAGATTTTTATACATAAATACACCTTTTTGATAATATTCTAACTCTTTTTCTTTTGAGATACTTGAATATAATTGACCTAAGTCTATATATAAATTAGCCAATATTCTACTATTTCCTAGGTCTGATACTATTTTTATACATTTGATTAAATACTCAATTGCAAGGGTAATCTCATTTTGATTCTTATACATATTAGAGTAGAATTTTAATGCTCTATATTCATTGAACTTATTTTTATTTTTTATTGATGAAGCTAAGGCTATCTTACAATATTTTCTAGCTAAATCATAATCCTCTTTATCTATATATGCTTCTATTATCTTGAATAATCCTGACATCATATATTCATCTTCATCATTTTTCTTTATGTCATATACCTTTTGTGAATATTCAAGTACTCTATCTGTTTCACCTATTTTTCTGTAAACATCACAAATTGTTAAATATACATTTGCTAATCCAGTTTTATTATCTTCATTTTCAAGTATCTTTAATGCTTTTTTAAAATAATCTTTTGATTCCTCATATTTTCCTATCTCAAGCATGTTATTTGCTTTTAACACCAAAATATCGACATCTTCTTTTCTATCATTTCTATTGTCTATTTCATTTATCTTATCTATGTACTTCAATGACATATTTGGATTATCTAATTTTATGTAACAATATGCCATCTTACTATATAGTTCCTTGTATATATTAACATCCTCAAATTTACTCTCTGACAAAATTTCCTCTGCAAAATTAAAGTGGCTTATAGCACCTTTATAAAAGTCTTCTTGCATGTATATCTTTCCTATATTTAAATAGCACTTAAGTATATTTTCACTATCACTATTTTTTATAAAGAAGTATAATGCCTTTTCAAAGTTTTCTATAGCATCATTATAATCAGATTTTTTTAGGTTAATATTAGCCATTAAAAAATTACATCTGCCATAGTTCTCCATTAAATCGTATCTCTTACATATATTTAAAACTTCTTTTATTTGGTCCTCAGCCTTGTTTAACTCATTTTCTTTTATGTAGATTTCGCTCTGTAGTATTAAATTATCAGTTATCTTTTTTGACTGCATTTCTTTGGTTTCTAATAAATACTCTACACTTACATCTAACTTATCGCCTAGATATTCCAACAGTTCATAACTAGTATGAGATTTATCTCTCTCTATATGGCTTATTTGTGCTGCTGTTATCCTATCTCCAGCTAATTCTTTTAATGTCATGTTTTTTTCTTTTCTTAATTTTTTAATCTTTTCTCCTAAGCTCAAAATTTCCATACTATTCCCACCTTTTGAAGACATTTTTTTATAATATAATTATAACTTATATTTATTTTAAAAACACTACTTTTATTTTACAATATTTTCTGTGTACATTAAATGATTTCCCATAAAAATGACTAAAATTTAGTTTATTTTGGATTTAATTAATTTAAATAAATCATTTTTTAAATTTGTTACTATTTTGTATTCATATATTTGCTCATAACGACTATAATTATATATAAGAATAGTTTTTATGAGAGGAGAAATTTTTATGAAAAATAAGAAAATAATGTTAGTGTTAAGTATATTATCTATATCTATATTCGCAATTGGTTGTACTAATGCTCAAGTTGGGAATGATACACCTAAAAAAGAAACTAAGAGTAATACAAATGTTGAGCAACCAAAAGAAGAAAATAATGCCGAGAAAGAGGTTCCTAATAAAAAAGCTACTTCTACTCCAAAAGAGGAAAATAAAACTCAATCAGCTATTATTTACTCTTTCGATGTAGACCAGACAGATTTAATAGAAAACAAAGTTGACCTAAGCAAAGTTGATGAAAATACTTTATTTGAGGAGCTTCAAAAACTTAAAGTTGTTCCAGAATCTGCAAAATTAAACTCATTTACTACAAAAGACATTGATGGTGTAAAAACTGGTATATTAGATGTTAATTCTGATTTTACAAAGTCAAACTTAGGTAGTGATGCAGAAACTTTAATGCTTGATTCAGTTGCTCGTACTTACATAAAAAATATGAATGTTGAACAAATAAAACTTACTGTTGATGGTGCTAATTATGAAAGTGGCCATATAGTTCTTGAAGAAGGAGATTACTTAAAGTAATTTTTTAGAACACACTTTAAGATACATTTAAGGCATACTAAAATAGTGTAGATTATATAATCTACACTATTTTTTATATTCTTTAATTCTATAATACTTAATATTACTTATTATTTTTTGAGATTTTCTTTAAAGCTTCTACTGCTTTATCTATTTCATCTTTTGTATTGAAATATCCTATGCTAAATCTTACTGCACCTTGTTTTAAAGTGCCTAAAGTGGTATGTGCTAGTGGAGAACAATGTATTCCTGATCTAGTTGCTATATTATAATCACTGTCTAGTAAAAAAGTAACCTCTCCAGAATCCATGTTTCCTATATTTATAGCTATTACAGACGCTCTTTTTTTACTATCTTTTGGTCCATATATCTTTATATCTGGCACTTCCTCTAACTTGTCTATCATATATTGACATAATTCTTCTTCATGTTGTCTTATATTGTTGATTCCTCTTTCAAATATAAATAATACACCTTGGTTAAGACCTGCTATACCTGGAGTATTATGAGTCCCTGACTCATATTTATCTGGGAACAATTCTGGTTGAACCATTTCTTCTGACTTACTTCCTGTTCCACCTTCTTTTAATATATTTAGATTTAAACCATCCCTTACGTATAGTATACCTGTTCCTTGAGGTCCAAATAAGCATTTATGACCTGGCATTGCCAACATGTCTATATTAAATTCATTTACATCTATATCATAGACACCTGCTGTTTGTGATGCATCTACTAAAAATAATATATTATGTTTTTTAGCTATTTCTCCAACCTTCTTTATATCTATTAAAGTACCACATACATTAGATGCATGTGTCGTTACAATCAATTTAGTGTTTCCCTTTATTGACTTCTCTAATTCTTCATAATCTAGAAAGCCTTCATAATCGCATTTTACTACAGTATTTTCAATACCTCTTTTTTCCAATGCTTTTATAGGTCTCATTACTGAATTATGCTCCATAGATGTTGTTATTACATGGTCACCATCCTGTAATACACCTTTTATTGCTAGATTTAAAGAATCTGTAGCATTAGATGTAAATACTATATTCATAGGATTGCTCACATTAAATAACTTAGCTATATTCTCTCTTGTATCATATATTTCCCTAGCAGCTCTCATAGCAAGCTTATGTCCAGCTCTACCTGGATTTGCACAGTAGTTCTTCATACAATCTAAAACAGCATCATACACTCTTTCTGGTTTTGGATATGTAGTTGCAGCATTATCTAAATAAATCATAACAATCTTCCTCTCCGTTTTATAGTTTTGTTTTATTCAAGAAGCATTGATACAATACTGTTTAAATCATCATCATTGTAGTATTCTATCTCTATTTTACCTTTTTTCTTTCCTTTAGAAATATTTACCTTCGTCCCAAATATATTTCTAAGTTTATCTTCTACATCTAAGATAAATACATCCTTAGGCTTAGATTTTTTTGGTACTTCTTCTTTGTTTTCAGATATTTTTTTAGCTATATTTTCGACTTCTCTTACAGAAAGCTCTTCTTCTTCTACTTTTTTTGCTATTTGTAGCTGTAAATCCTTATCTACAATTCTCAACAACGCCTTACCATGCCCTGCTGTAATTCTACCACTATCTATCATATCTATAACATCTTGTCCAAGATTTAAAAGTCTTAGAGTATTAGTTATATGAGGTCTGCTTTTACCAACAGCTTCTGATATTTCCTCTTGAGTTACATTATAATGTTCTATTAAGCTTTTATATGCTATGGCCTCTTCTATTGAGTTTAAATCTTCTCTCTGTAAATTTTCAATTAAAGCTATCTCCATTATGTCTTTCATATCTATATCTTTAATTATAGCAGGTATTTGACTTTTATTTGCAAGTTTTGATGCTCTAAATCTTCTTTCTCCCGCTATTATCATGTATTTGTCATTTTCATCCATCTTAACTACTATTGGTTGTAATACGCCATAATTTTTTATAGAATCAGATAATACTTTTATTTTTTCTTCATCAAACTGTTTTCTAGGCTGAACTTCGTTTGGATATATTTTGTCTATATCGATGTTGATTATCTCTTTTTCTGAAGTTTCTCCTTTAATTTCTGGTATCAATGCACTAAGACCTCTACCCAATCTGTTACTTCTTTTAGACTTATTCTCCATACTAATATTCCTCCTCTTCTAAATCTATAAATTCTTCTGCTAGTTCCAAATAAGCTATAGAGCCCCTACACCTTTTATCATAGTAAATAACAGGTTTTCCATGACTTGGAGCTTCTGCAAGCCTTACATTTCTTGGAATTAGAGTTGTATATACACTTCCTTTAAAATATTTTTTGACTTCTTCAACTACTTGTATTGATAGATTAGCTCTCCCATCAAACATACTTAAAACAACACCCTGAATCTCTATGTCTGCATTTAATCTTGATTTTACCAATTTTATAGTCTCCATCAATTGACTAACTCCCTCTAAAGCATAATATTCACATTGTATAGGAATTAAGACACTATCTACAGCAGTTAGACAATTTATTGTAAGCATCCCAAGTGAGGGTGGACAATCTAAAAATATATAATCATATTCATCTGCTACTGCTTTTATGGAATTTCTTAAAATATACTCTCTATTACTTTTAGAAGTAAGTTCTATTTCTGCACCTGATAACTCAGTAGCTGATGGAACTAAATCGATATTTTCAAACTCAGTATTTATTATTGCTTCTTTAATATGTAACCCATCTAGCATAATTTCATAGATTGTATTTTCTACTTCATTTTTATTAATACCATATCCACTAGTTGTATTTCCTTGAGGGTCCAAATCTAATACTAATATTTTCTTTCCTAAGATTCCTAAACTAGCACTTAAATTTACATTTGTTGTAGTTTTTCCGACTCCACCCTTTTGATTGAATACAGCTATAACTTTGCCCATGATGTTCCCCCCCTTTAAGAATTAAATTAATTTTAAATGTTGACTAGGTGATTTTATAATTACAAATAATGTCTATAAATCAATTTATATTACAAGGCTTATATTACAAAAAAAGATTACTGGTAAGCAGTAATCTCTATTTTTTAGGAATTTTTACAACGACTTCCATGTAATCTCCCTTATCTATTTCATTATACTTAGCATCAATTCCTGTATTTGATATAGCATCAAAGGCCTGCTTTATAGTATTTATGTAAATTCTTATACTCATAGCACCCTTTATATTCTGTTTTTTATCAGGCTCTTCTTGAATTTTGGTTTCTTCTAATATCTCTTGTATCAATTTCTCTGTTTTTTTAACAGTTAATTCATTCTTTATAACTTTATCTAGTACATTTTGCATTAAATCTTCACTTGGTAGTTTAAGGAATGCTCTAGCATGTCTCTCTGTTAAGTTATTCTCTATCAGCTTCATTTTTATGTTGTTTGGAAGCTTTAATATTCTAAGCTTGTTTGCTACAGTAGATTGATTTTTGCCCAATTTCTCTGCTAGTTGCTGTTGAGTGAAAGCATGTTCTTTTATTAAGTTTTCATAACCAATTGCTTCTTCAATGAAATTTAAGTCTTCTCGTTGCAAATTTTCTAATAACGCTAGAACAGCAGAAGATTCATCGTTCATATTATTTATAATTGCTGGTACAGTTTTAAGTTCTGCCAATTTAGCTGCTCTTAATCTTCTTTCTCCAGCAATTAGTTCATATTTACCATCTTTTGCTCTAACTGTTATAGGTTGAATTATACCATATACCTTTATAGAATTACTCAATTCCTCCAATGAAACTTGTGAAAATATTTTTCTTGGTTGGTATGGATTTGGAACTACATCTTCTATAGGTATCTCCATAACTCTTTTATCTTCCATAACATACCTCTCTTATTTTAGATATAAATATTTTTGTTCTCTATATGTACATACAAATTTATTTCTGCATCCACTTTAATAATTCCTTTATTTTTGTTTTGTTTAAGATAAGCTTAATTATTTCCTGAGAAATAATTAAGCTTACCTATAATAATCTTTTAACTATATAATAGGATTCTTAGCTGGTTTCCCAGCCTTTCTAGGGTACTTAACTGGTGTTTCTTTTATTTTTTTAAAAACTAATATATTATGATTTAAATCTATTTCTGGCAATTCCACATCTATTTTTTCAGCAAATTCTAGCCCCAAAATATCAATAGCTTTTTGTGATTCTTCTAGTTCTAAATTAGCATTTGGTCCCTTTAGACAAATGAAATATCCTCCAACCTTTACAAATGGTACACAAAATTCCATAAGAATTGGTAATCCAGCTACAGCTCTAGCTGTAGCAATATCATATTTTTCTCTATACTTTTCATCTTTACCAAAATCCTCAGCTCTTCCATGTATAAATTTAATATTAGCTAGCTCTAGTTCTCTACTAACTTCCTCTAAGAAGTTTATTCTTTTATTTAAAGAATCTAATAAGGTAAGCTCTAAATCATCTAAGCATATTTTTAATGGTAGACCAGGAAACCCAGCACCTGTACCAACATCTATTATAGACATACCATTTTTTATATATCCATTTTTTACAGCTGAAATAGAATCTAAAAAATGCTTCACATATACCTCTTTTTCATCTTCTATGCCAGTAAGATTCATTTTTTGGTTCCAATCAACTAGTATTTCTCTATATTTTTTAAATTTTTCTAGCATACTCTCATTAATAATTATGTTAAAACCTTCAATCCCATTTTTCAGAAGTTCTATGTTATTCACCTTTGCCACCTCTAGTTCTTCTAACTTGTTCTAGATATATAAGCAAAACAGATATATCAGCTGGAGAAACTCCAGATATACGAGAAGCTTGCCCTATTGAAATAGGTTTTATATCATCTAACTTCTGTCTTGCTTCTAATCGAAGTCCTTCTATAGATGCATAATTTATTTTCTCATCTAACTTTTTATTTTCAAGTTTCTTAAATTGATCTATTTGTTTTAATTGTTTTTCTATATAACCTTCATATTTAGTTATTATTACACATTGTTCTTTGACTTCCCTTGAAACATCTTCGCCAGCGCCTTTTCCTAATTCTTCAAGTAATTCATAAGTAACCTCTGGTCTCTTTAAAAACTCGTATAACGAAATTCCAACCTTTATTGGTGTCGCTCCTTTTGCTTCCAACAGGCTATTTACTTCTTTTGGTGTAACTCTTTCATTTTTTAATCTTTCAAATTCTTTCTCTACAGCAGTCTTTTTATTTATGAATCTTTCATATCTATCTTTTTTAACTAATCCTATATCATAACCTTTTTGAGTTAGTCTCATATCTGCATTATCTTGTCTCAAATACAATCTGTATTCTGCTCTTGATGTCATCATTCTATAAGGCTCATTAGTCCCTTTAGTCACAAGGTCATCCAATAAAACACCTATATATGCCTCTGAACGGTCTAATACAAAAGGTTCTTTTCCTTCTATCTTTCTAACTGCATTTATGCCAGCCATAAGCCCTTGAGCTGCGGCCTCCTCATATCCAGAAGTCCCATTAAATTGTCCAGCACTAAATAAGTTCTCAACTCCCTTTATTTCCAAACTTATTTTTAGTTGTGTTGGGTCAACACAATCATATTCAATGGCATATGCAGGTCTCATTATCTTACAGTTTTCAAGTCCTTTTATCGTCTTGTACATATCTAATTGCACTTCAAAAGGCAAACTAGTTGAGATTCCTTGGATATACATCTCTTTAGTATTTAAACCTTCTGGTTCTATAAATAGTTGATGTGATGTTTTATCACTAAATCTCACCACTTTATCTTCTATAGAAGGACAATATCTTGGCCCAGTACTTTCTATTACTCCACTATACATAGCAGACCTTTTTAAATTTTCCAATATAACCCTCTGAGTTTCTTCAGTAGTTCTTGTTAAATAGCAAGGCTCTTGCTCTTTTTCTATATTTTCATTCATAAATGAGAAAGGAGTTACTTTTTCATCACCTTCCTGTAAAGACATCACAGAAAAGTCTATACTATCTCTATGAACTCTAGCTGGAGTTCCTGTCTTAAATCTTCTCATTCTCAGACCCAATTCAACTAAACTATCTGTAAGGTATTTTGCATATCCTAATGCATTAGGTCCTTCATAAAATGCAACCTCACCCATATATATTTTTGAATTTAAATAAACTCCAGTAGCTAGTATTACAGCTTTAGATTTAAATGAACATCCTAGCTTAGTCCCAACTCCTGTTACAACATTTCCTTCATGTAACATTTCCACAACTTCATCCATAGTTATATCAAGGTTTGGTTCATTTTCTAACGTCTTTTTCATTTCTTCATGATATTTAAATTTATCTGCTTGAGCTCTTAAAGAGTGCACTGCTGGTCCTTTGGCAGTGTTTAACATTCTACTTTGTATATATGTCTTGTCTATATTTAATCCCATTTGACCACCTAAGGCATCTATTTCCTTAACTAATTGACCTTTACCAGTTCCACCAATTGATGGATTACAAGGCATCAATGCTATAGAGTCTAAAGACATTGTTATTATCAAAGTTTTATATCCCATTCTTGCAGTAGCCAAGGCAGCTTCACATCCAGCATGTCCTGCCCCAACCACTATAACATCATATTTTCCTGCTTCAAACTTTATCATTTATAATTCCTTTCTTTTAAATTAATGTTTCATGAGAAACACTATAATTTTTTAACACCTATATAATCAAAAAATCAAATTTGTTTTACACCTTACTTACCTATACAGAAGTTATGGAATATATTATCTAATAAATCCTCTGTTACTGTATCTCCATTAATATAACCAAGATAATCCCATATATTTTTTAAGTCTACTTCTACAAAGTCAAATGGCATGCTTTGTTCTAAAGCAATTAAAGCATCTGTAGCAGATTTATATGCTTTATTAAGTGCATCTTTATGTCTAGAATTTGTTACTACTAAACTAGAGTTATTTTTAACACTACCTTTATATACCATAGACTCTATTTTATCTTGTAATTCTTCTATACCTTCTTGCTGTAAAGCTGATATTTTTATTATACTATTATTTTCTACATATTTAAGTATTTTTTCTTCTTCAATTTCCTGTTTTAAATCATTCTTATTTAATAGTACTATTGTTTGCTTATCTCTAAGATTTTCTAATATCTCTATATCTTCTTCTGATAGCTTCCTAGATGCGTCTAAAACCATTATAATCAAATCTGCACTAGTAAATGATTCTTTAGACTTTTCAACACCTATTTTTTCAACTATATCATCTGTATCTCTTATACCTGCTGTATCAACAATTTTTAAAGGTATTCCTTTTATATTTACAAACTCTTCTATAACATCTCTAGTAGTTCCTGGTATATCAGTAACTATGGCTCTATTCTCTCCTAAAATAGAGTTAAGCAATGAAGATTTACCTACATTTGGTTTCCCAACTATTACTGTTTTTAAACCTTCTCTAAGTATTTTTCCACTTTCAGCTGTATCATATAATTTTTTAATTTCCTTTTTAAGTTCATCAGTTTTTTCCTTAAGAGTCTGATATGTTATATGTTCAATATCTTCCTCAGGATAATCTATAGCAACTTCTACATGGGCTAATATCTCAGTAACTTTATCTCTTAGTTCCCTTATTCTTTTTGATAAAGAGCCTTCTAATTGGTTTTGAGCAACTTCATGAGCTATATCTGTTTTAGCCTTTATAACATCAATTACTGCCTCTGCCTGTGATAAATCTATTCTCCCATTTAAAAACGCTCTTTTAGTAAACTCTCCAGCTTCTGCTAACCTAATATCTTTTGATAATATTAATTCTAATATTTTCTTTACTGATATAAATCCACCATGACAATTGATTTCTATTACATCTTCTCCTGTATATGAATTTGGACCTTTCATATATGCCAATAAAACTTCATCAATTACATTTTCATCGTCTACTATATTTCCATATATTAATGTTCTCTTATTATATTCTTTAATACTTTTTCCTGACATAGACTTAAAGATTTCTTCTGCAACCTTTAAGGATTTTTCTCCACTTATTCTAAGTATTCCTATACCACCTTCTCCAGGTGCTGTAGCTATTGCTGCAATTGTATCATCTATAAACAAATTTATCACCTCTTAATTTATAATTTTTTACATATAGATTTACTTTTGGCTAATCACAATAATGTAATAATATTAAAAAATAAAACCCCCTAATGTTTAGGAGGTTGATTTTATCTTTTACACTCAATTACTAATCTTCTATATGGATCGGTACCTTCACTATATGTAATTACATATTTGTCGTTTTGAAGAGCTGAATGTATTATTCTTCTCTCATACGGATTCATATAATCTAATTTTTTAGTTTTTCTTGTTTTCGCTACTTCTCTAGCAACTTTATTAGCATATCTTATTAAAGATTCTTCTCTTTTTGATCTATAGTTTTCTATATCTACAAGTACTCTTGTATGAGAATCCTTATTTATTTTATTAAGAGCTAATCCAGTTAAAAATTGAATAGAATCTAAAGTTTCCCCTCTTCTACCAATTAAACTTGCAGCTTCTTTGCCTTCAATATCAACCATGATTAAATTATCTTTTTGAGATACATTGACTTTGGCATCAACATTTGCATTTTTCAACATTACCTCTATAAAATTTTTAGCTACATCTAGTTCCCTCTCGATAACAAAAATTTCATAAGTACCATCTTTAGCACCTATAAGACCTAAAAACCCTTTGCTTGGATTTTCAAGTATTTCAACTTCTATATCCTCTGATTTTAAATTTAACTCTGCTATAGCCTTACTTATAGCTTCTTCCTTGCTTTTACTTTTTATTAATTTTAGGCTTTTTCTCATTAACTTTTTCCTCCTTAGAGTTAGCAGCCAGTTTAGCTTTTAAAGGATTCATTATTAAGTAATATTGAGCTATTGAGAATAAGTTACTTACTGTCCAGTACAACGTAAGTCCTGCTGGGAATATAAATCCCCAATAGAAAGACATACCTGCCATTACATATGTCATTACTTTCATAGAGCCTTGTAATTGATCTTTTGGAGTCATTACTTTTTGCATTACATATGCACTTGCTCCTGAAAATACTGCTAGTACATAATCTGGTGCTGTTAAGCTTTTTATCCATAAAAACCCATTATCAGCTGCTAAAAATGCAGCTTGATTTGCAAAAACGCCATGAGCAACTGGCTCTCTCAAAACGCTAAATAATCCTATTAATATAGGAAACTGTATTAATAAAGGTAAACAACCAGATAGTGGATTAATTTTAGCCTCTCCATATAACTTAACAATTTCTTCATTTTGTTTTTCTGGCTTATTTTTATATTTTTCTTGTATCTCTTTTATACGAGGTTGTATATCTTGCATTGCCTTTGTTGACTTAGTCTGCTTAACTGTTAATGGTAATAAAATAATCTTTACAAGAATAGTAAAAAGTATTATAGAAATACCATAGTGGTTAACAAATTCAAATATTACCTTAAGAATCATTCCTAAGAAATTTCCTATTATATTCAATTTTTTTATACCTCCTAATAGTTACTCTCTTTTATTTTAGAGGATCGTAACCTCCTGGATGAAAAGGATGACATTTTAAAACTCTTCTTACTGTTAAATACATACCTTTTACAAATCCATATTTCTTAAATGCCTCTATTGAATATTGTGAGCAAGTTGGATAAAATCTACAGGTAGGTCCCTTTAAGGGAGATATATATTTTTGATAAAATCTCACTAAATAAATACATAAATTCGATAAATGCTTACTTATTTCCTTTAATATATAAATTATTTTATTCAAAGTTATGAACCTCCATATTTATAGCATACAATTTAAATAGAAATATCCGTTCTTTTAACTAGGTTTTTTATAGACTTGTCTATGTCTTTAAAAGTAGCATCTTTACTAGATACTCTTGCTATAAATACTATATCATATCCAGGCTTAATTTTTTCATCAATATTTAATCTGTAGACTTCTTTTATTAGTCTTCTTACTCTATTTCTAGTGATGGCTTTTCCTACTTTCTTCGAAACAGAAATACCCACTCTACTATAATCTGATTTATTTTTAAGTATATATATTACTAAATATTTGTTTGCAAAAGATTTGCCGTGTTTATATACTTTTCTAAAATCAGAGTCCTTTTTTAACCCTTTAGTCCTATTAAAGTCCATAGTTAACCTCCATAAACACAGCTATGAATTGTAATTATTTACACAAAAAGGCCACCTTTGCAGCGGCCCTTTTGTAATTAATGAGTTAATCTATTTCTTCCTTTAGCTCTTCTTCTCTTTAACACGTTTCTTCCGTTAGACGTCTTCATTCTTTTTCTGAAACCATGTTCTTTACTTCTTTGTCTCTTTTTTGGTTGATAAGTTCTTTTACTCATTATTTTGCACCGCCTTTCAGATTTCATTTTCCGTTTATAAAAATAATAACTTTACCCTCAAAGTAAACATAACACATATAATTATAAATACTTTTACCACTGTTGTCAACGAGTTTTTGGGACGCTTCTATCACAAAATCTACCATATATATATTATGTATTTTTTTTATTGAAAATACTAGTAAAAATCTATTTAATTTTATTCTAAATTATTTTTTTCAATTATATACACAAATAAAGTAATTTTAACATGTTTATATTTTTATCAACAATTAGTTAATATTGTGGATAAATTAGTTACAAATCATTGAAGTTTGACATATATTTTGATATTATAAATATACTTGTTGATAATGTGCATAAATGTTATCAACTTATTAAAAATTATTCACAGCTTGTGGATACTTTTGTGTATAACTTTTAAGATTACTGACAATACTCTAGTTATAATCACCATTTATTGTATGTTTATGTTATTTATAACTTTATCTACATATTGTTTATATCTTTTCATATTTTTTTAATAATTTATACTATTATTAATTTATCAACACCATTATCCATAAATTTAGTTATTCTGTAAAATTTATATATGTTTTTGCTTTTCTGTTAATAACTTTGTGGAAAATATTAATTATTCTGTTCGGAGGTTTATATTATGGATATAGTTTCTTTATGGGACAAAACCCTACAATTAATAAAAGGTGACTTAACTTCAGTAAGTTTTAATACCTTTTTTAAAAACATCGTACCATTAAAAATACATCTTAATGACTTAATACTATTGGCTCCTAGTGATTTTAATAAAGATATCTTAGAAAACAGATATCTGCATTTAATTGAAGATGCCATAAATCAACTGTCATTAAAAAAATATAATATTAAATTTGTATTGAGCGAAAAAGAGGTTGCTGACCTAAATTCTGATAGTACAGATTTAAATTATAGAGTACTTTACCCTAACCTAAATCCAAAATACACATTTGATACGTTCGTTATTGGTAATAGCAATAGATTTGCTCATGCTGCATGTGTTGCGGTCGCTGAATCTCCTGCTAAGGCTTACAATCCACTTTTTTTGTATGGAGGAGTTGGGCTAGGTAAAACCCACTTGATGCACGCTATAGGGCATCACATTGTTAGTCAAAAAAAAGACTCAAAAGTTGTTTATGTTTCTTCAGAAAAATTTACTAATGAACTTATAAACTCTATAAAAGATGATAAAAACGAAGAATTTAGAAATAAGTACAGAAATGTAGATGTATTATTAATTGATGATATTCAATTTATAGCGGGAAAAGAAAGAACTCAAGAGGAGTTCTTCCATACGTTTAATACTCTTCATGAGGCGAATAAACAAATAATTATATCTAGTGATAGACCACCAAAAGATATACCTACACTAGAAGATAGGCTAAGATCGAGATTTGAAATGGGACTTATAACTGATATTCAAGCACCAGACTTTGAAACGAGAATTGCTATACTTAGAAAAAAAGCTCAATTGGAACGCATCGAAGTACCAAATGAAGTTATGTCATATATAGCAAAAAATATTAAGTCAAACATAAGAGAACTAGAAGGCGCCTTAACTAGAGTAGTTGCCTATTCTTCTCTTAGTAATAGAGTGATATCTTTTGATCTTGCTACAGAAGCTTTGAAAGATATTATAACTACATCTAAAAATGAAGAAATAAATGTTCTTAGAATAAAAGAAAAAGTATCTTCTGTATTTAGTATAAAAATGGAAGATTTTAATTCTAAAAAAAGAACACGCTCAATAGCTTATCCTAGACAAATAGCTATGTATTTAACGCGCGAACTTACTGATTTATCCCTTCCCAAAATAGGAGAAGAGTTTGGGGGTAGAGACCACACAACAGTAATTCATGCTCATGATAAGGTATCTAAAGATATAGCAGAAAGCGAAGAAATTAAAACTAAAATAGAGAAAATCATATCAGATTTAAAGGGATAATTTATACACAATTGTCTGTTTATATCTATTGGATAACTTGTTAATATTTTTTTTGAATAAAAATTATTAACAAATAATTAAGTCTCTAATAACAAAGATATTAACATTTTATACACATGTTGATATCTTTGTATTTATAACGTTATAAGTACTTATTAACATTATCAACAACACCTACTACTATTACTACTATGATTTTAACTTATTTTTTTATATAAAAGACCAAAGGAGGTTATCCACATTGAAAATAATTTGTAACCAAAAAATCCTAGCAAATAGAATTGGGATTGCTCAAAAAGCTATTAATGGAAAAACAACTATAGAACTATTAAAGGGTATACTTATATCTACAGAAGAAGGTCAATTAAAACTTACTGGATATGATGCTGAGATAGGAATAGAAACGTATGTACAAGCAGAGATTATAGAAAAAGGTGATGTTGTTGTAGATGCAAGATTATTTGGAGATATAATTAGAAAATTACCAGATTCATTTGTTGAGATAGAAACAGATTCAGAAAATAATATTTACATAAATTGTGTAAATTCAAGATTCAAGATTAAAGGATATGCAGCTAAAGAATTTCCTAAGCTACCAGAATTAAACGAAGAAGATTTATATAGCATACCTCAAGAAATTCTAAAAAATATGATTAAACAAACCGTATTTGCTATTTCACAGGACCAAACAAAACCTATTTTAATGGGAGAACTTTTAGAAATTGTGGATAGAAATTTGAATTTAGTCGCTATTGATGGATATAGATTGGCTGTAAAAAGTTGTTCAGTGGATAGTTTAACTGAAAATATAAAAGTTATAATTCCAGGAAAGACACTTATAGATGTAAATAGCTTACTTTCTGGGGAAGATAATGTTAAGGTTGGATTTAATGAAAAAAATGCTATTTTTATAATTAATGATACAAAAATTATTACGAGATTGCTTGAAGGAGACTTTATCGATTATAAAAAATTATTACCAAGAGAGCATAATAGTAGAGTTAAATTAAATACTAAAGAACTTTTAAATAGTATAGAAAGGGCATCTTTATTATCTCAATCAGAAAAAAATAATCTTATAAAATTATCTATAAGAGATAAAGTAATGGCAATTACTTCTAATACAGAAAAAGGAAATGTATATGAAGAAGTTGAAATAGATTTAGATGGAGATTATTTAGATATAGCTTTCAATTCTAGATACTTTATTGAAGGTTTAAAAAATATAGATAATGAAGAAATATTTATAGAATTTACTACAAATGTAAATCCTTGTATAATTAAACCAACAGATGATGTTAATTATATTTACTTACTACTTCCAGTAAGAATATCATCAAATATATAGCAGACATGAAGGAGTTGTCTTTTGTAGAAAAATTTTTCTAATATTAGACAACTCCTTTTATAAGCACATTTATGGTATAATATACTTTTAGTGTATCAATAGGGGTTTACCTAAAATAGTGACAAGGAGGAACTATTATGACTGAAATAACTATAGAATCAGAATATATAAAGTTGGACCAATTTCTCAAATTAGCAGAGATTGCATCAACAGGAGGCCATGCAAAATTTTTAATTCAAGAAGGTTTAGTGACAGTAAATGATGAAATAGAATTAAGAAGAGGAAAAAAGATAAAATCAGGAGATATAGTTGAAATAGAAGGAACTAAAATAAAAGTATTGTAAAAAAGGAGAACTTTTTGTGAAACTTAAAAGTTTGCAACTTGTTAATTTTAGAAATTATGAAAAGTTGCATCTGGAATTTAATGGAAAAGTAAATCTTCTTGTTGGGAAAAATGGTCAAGGAAAGACAAATATAGTAGAATCTATTTATATGCTCTCTTTTGGTAAATCATTCAGAACCAACAAAGATAAAGAAATGGTTAGATTTAATAGTGAAAATTTATATATTGGAGGAAGTTTTTCAAAATATAATAAATATAGTCTAATAGAGCTAATTATTGGAAAAGATAAAAAGGGGATACGAATAAATAAAGTCCCTTTACAAAAAATACAGGAATTACTTGGCAACTTAAATGTTGTCATATTCTCTCCTGAAGATTTGAGACTGGTTAAAGAAGGACCTAAAGAGAGAAGGACATTTATAGATAAAGAGATTAGTCAGATTATGCCTAAATATTATAAATATCTTACCAATTATAATAAAACACTTTCTCAAAGAAGCAGAGTGCTTAAAAGCATGCATGTTGATGAGGCTTTATTAGATGTATATGATGATACATTAGCAAAGTATGGAAGTTATATTTATATTTTACGTAGAGATTTTGTAAAAAAGATAGCTAATATATCTGAAAATATGCATATGAATTTGACTAATGGAATTGAGAAATTGTCAATTAGATATAAGAATCAAATAAATATAACTGATGAAGATACTATAGAGACAGTATATAATAAATTTTTAGCCAAGTTGTCATCGAATAGACCTAATGATATAGAATCTAAGACTACCAGATATGGTATACACAAAGATGACTTAAATATATTCATAAATGATTTAGATGCAAGACTTTTTGGTTCACAAGGTCAACAAAGAACAGCTTCAATATCATTAAAGCTATCAGAAATAGAATTAATAAAAAATGAAGTTGAAGAATATCCAATATTAATTTTAGATGATGTTTTTAGTGAGTTAGATGAAGCACGACAAAAACTTTTAGTAAACAATTTAAGCAATGTTCAAATGTTTATAACAAGTGCTGAGGTTTCACATAAAAAAATATTTGATGAAAAGGATGTTACAATATTTAATATTGAAAATGGCGATGTTATTAGCATAGAGAATGGAGGAAATTAAATGAAACAAGAATACGGTGCAAGTCAGATACAAGTATTAGAGGGATTAGAAGCCGTTAGAAAAAGACCAGGTATGTATATTGGTAGTACAAGCCCTAGAGGTTTACATCACTTAGTTTATGAAGTTGTAGATAATAGTATAGATGAGGCTTTGCAAGGATATTGTTCAGACATATATGTATCTATCAATGAAGATGGCAGTGTTTTAGTAAAGGATAATGGAAGAGGTATACCTGTTGAAATACATCCTAAGACTGGTAAATCAACTTTAGAAACAGTATTAACTAATCTTCATGCAGGAGGAAAGTTTGGAGGCGGAGGATACAAAGTATCTGGAGGTCTTCATGGTGTTGGTGTTTCTGTAGTTAATGCACTGTCAAAATGGATGCTAGCAGAGGTTTATTTAAATGGAAAAGTATACAAGCAGACATATGAAAAGGGATTACCAACATCTAAACTTGAAGTAGTTGGAGAATCACAAGATAAAGGAACAATGATTCAGTTCATGCCAGATGAGACAATATTTGATGAAATAGAATTTAAATATGAAACATTGGAGTATAGACTTAGAGAACTTTCTTTTTTGAATAAAGGTATAAAAATAGTATTTGAAGACAAAAGAGAAGGTCAAGAGAAAAGAAAAGAATTTCACTATACAGGTGGCTTGGTGGAATATATTAAGTATTTAAATAAATCTAGAACTGGTATACATGATGACATAGTTTATATAGATAAAAAGGTCGATGATTGTTTTGTCGAATTAGCTATGCAATATACAGATGGTTATACAGAGAACATATATTCCTTTGCAAATAATATAAATACACATGAAGGTGGTTCTCATTTAAGTGGATTTAAAGCTGCTCTTACTAAAACGGTAAATGATTATGCTAAGAGAAATAAATTTTTAAAAGAAAATGATGTTAACTTACTTGGTGAAGATATAAGAGAAGGTCTTACAGCAGTGGTATCAGTTAAATTACCAGAGCCTCAATTTGAAGGTCAAACTAAAACAAAACTAGGTAATAGTTTTATGAGAGGTTTAGTTGATAGTGTAACAGTTGATGAACTTGGGTCCTTCCTAGAAGAAAACCCAGCAACAGCTAGAATAATAGTTGATAAAGCTTTAAGAGCACAAAGAGCTAGAGAAGCTGCAAAAAAAGCAAGAGAGTTAACAAGAAGAAAAAGTGTACTAGAAAGTACATCCTTACCTGGAAAACTTGCAGATTGTGCAGAAAAGGACCCTGCCAAAAGTGAAATATTCTTAGTCGAAGGGGATTCAGCAGGAGGTTCAGCTAAACAAGGTAGAGATAGAAATAGCCAAGCTATACTTCCATTAAGAGGGAAGATACTTAATGTTGAAAAATCAAGACTAGATAGAATATTATCTTCAGATGAAATAAAAAATATGATAACAGCTTATGGTTGTGGTATTGGAGAAGATTTTGATATAGATAAAGCTAGATACCATAAAATTATAATTATGACCGATGCCGATGTAGATGGAGCTCATATAAGAACTTTATTATTAACATTCTTCTTTAGATATATGAGACCTCTTATAGATGAAGGTTATGTTTATGCAGCACAACCGCCTTTATATAAAGTAACAAAGCAAAAAAAGGAACATTATGTTTATTCAGATAAAGAACTAAATATCTTATTAGATGAAATTGGAAGAAATGGTGCGGAGCTTCAAAGATACAAAGGTCTTGGAGAGATGAATGCAGAGCAATTATGGGATACAACTATGAATCCTGATACAAGAACATTGTTACAAGTAACAGTAGAGGATGCGGCAATAGCAGATGAAGTATTTTCAATGCTTATGGGTGATAAGGTTGCTCCAAGAAAAGAATTTATAGAAGAAAATGCAAGATTTGTTAGAAACTTAGATATATAGAGAGAGGGGATTAGTATACATGGAAGAAAAAAACAAAATACTCCCTATTGAAATAGCGGAAGAAATGAAAAAATCATATATTGATTATTCTATGAGTGTTATAGCTGGACGTGCTCTTCCTGATGTTAGAGATGGTTTAAAACCAGTTCATAGAAGAATATTGTACTCAATGAGTGAATTAAATTTAACTCCAGATAAGCCTTACAGAAAATCAGCCCGTATTGTTGGGGACGTTTTAGGTAAGTACCATCCTCATGGAGATACTGCTGTTTATTATGCAATGGTAAGAATGGCTCAAGATTTTTCAACTAGAGCACTTTTAGTAGATGGTCATGGTAACTTTGGTTCTGTTGATGGAGATTCACCAGCAGCTATGCGTTATACAGAAGCCAAAATGAGTAAATTATCATTAGAGTTATTAAGAGATATAGAAAAAGAAACTGTAGACTTTAAACCAAACTTTGATGAGTCATTAAAAGAGCCTTCAGTATTACCAGCAAGATATCCTAATTTATTAGTGAATGGTTCTAATGGTATAGCTGTTGGTATGGCAACTTCAATACCTCCACATAATTTAGCTGAGGTAATTGATGCAACGATATATTTAATTGATAATCCAGAGTGTAGTGTAGATGATTTAATAAAATTTGTGCAAGGTCCAGATTTTCCTACAGCTGCGATTATAATGGGAAAAGAGAGTATAGCAGAAGCATACAGAACTGGGAGAGGTAAAGTTAAAGTTAGGTCTAGAGCTTTTATAGAAGAGCTTCCAAAGGGAAAACAGCAAATAATAGTTACAGAGATACCTTATCAAGTAAATAAAGCTAAATTAGTTGAGAGAATAGCTGAGTTAGTTAAAGAAAAAAGAATAGAAGGTATATCAGATTTAAGAGATGAAAGTAATAGAAATGGTATGAGAATTGTTATAGAATTAAAGAGAGATGCTAATGCTAATATAGTATTAAATAATCTGTATAAACATTCTCAAATGGAAGATACTTTTAGTATAATAATGCTTGCACTTGTAGATGGACAACCAAGAGTTTTAAATCTTAAGCAAATATTATATCATTATATTAAACATCAAGAAGATGTTGTTACAAGAAGAACTAAATTTGAATTAAATAAAGCTGAGGCAAGAGCACATATTTTAGAAGGATTAAAAATTGCTTTAGATAATATAGATGCAGTTATAAGCTTGATAAGAGCTTCAAAAACAGGTCAAGAGGCTAAACAAGGTTTAATAGATAAATTTAATTTAACTGAAATTCAAGCACAAGCTATATTAGATATGAGACTTCAAAGACTTACAGGTCTAGAAAGAGATAAGATAGAAGCTGAATATGAAGAGTTAATTAAGAAGATAAATAGATTAAAAGAAATTTTAGCTGATGAAAGATTACTTTTAAATGTAATAAAAGACGAAATTACAATAATAAAAGAGAACTATGCTGATGAGAGAAGAACTGAGATAAGACATGCTGAAGGCGAAATAGATATGAGAGACCTTATAAGCGATGAAGAAATAGCAATAACTCTTACTCACTTTGGTTATATAAAGAGACTTCCATCGGACACTTACAAGAGTCAAAAAAGAGGTGGAAGAGGTATTTCAGCACTTACAACTAGGGAAGAAGATTTTGTAAGACACTTAATAACTACAACTACTCATAGTAGACTGTTATTCTTTACAAATAAAGGTAGAGTATTTAAACTAAATGCATATGAAATACCTGAAGGTAAAAGACAAGCTAAAGGTACTGCTATAGTGAATTTACTTCAATTATCAGCAGATGAAAAAATTGCTACATTGATACCTATAGATGGAAATGATGAAAATGAATATTTACTACTTACAACAAAAAAAGGTATTGTTAAAAAGACTAAGAGAGAAGAGTTTAGAAATATAAATAAATCTGGTCTTATTGCTATAGGTTTAAGAGATGATGATGAACTTATTGGAGTAGAACTTACAGATGGAAAACAAGAAGTACTTTTAGTCACTAAAGATGGTATGTCTATAAGATTTGATGAAAATGATATAAGATATATGGGTAGAACAGCAATGGGTGTAAAAGGTATAACTTTAGGTAAAGACGATTTTGTTGTGTCTATGAACCTTTGTAGTAAAGGTACAGATGTATTAGTTGTAAGTAAAAATGGCTTTGGAAAAAGAACAAATATAGAAGAATACAGAAGCCAAATAAGAGCTGGTAAAGGAATTAAAACTTATAATATATCTGAAAAGACTGGCACAATTGTAGGTGCAGATATGGTTAATGAAGATGATGAGATAATGATTATAAATTCTGATGGAGTTCTTATTAGAATAAGAGTTAATGAGATATCACTATTTGGAAGGGTTACAAGTGGTGTTAAATTAATGAAAACTAATGACGAGGTCAATGTAGTTTCGATTGCCAAAATAAATATTGAAGAAGAATAGGATAAATATCCTATTCTTTTTGTATAATGTACTTAGATAAAAATTTAAAATTGAAAGGAGTAATTGTTATGTGTAATAAAAAAAGTTGTAAAAAAGGTGGATTTTTATTAATAGGAGCTATTTTAGGTTTTGTATTTGGTCTGTTTTTTGCACCAAAAAAAGGTTCTGAATTAAGAAAAGAAACAAAAGAGAAGTTTAATGATGTGAAAGAAAATCCAAAAGAAGTTCTACATGAAACATTTAATGATGTCAAAGAGAGAATAATAAATTTAGTAGATGATGATAATAATGAAGAAGATATAAAGATTTCTGAAGAAGATATAGTAATAAGTAAAAGCTTTGATGAGGAGGGAGATGTTAACTAATGAATGCATGGGGGTGGCAGATTGGAGCAGTGTTAGTAGGTAGTTCTGCTCTTATAGTAGCAATTTATTTAGCAAAAACTCTAAATAGTCTAAATAAGGTTGTTGAAAAGGCTTATAAAATTGTAGATTATAATGAGAGACACATACAGGATATTGTTGAGAATGCGTCATCAATATCAAAGGGAATAGATGATATAGTTTATGTAATTAACAAAATAATGAGTATAGGAAATATATTTAAAATTATTAAGAGGAAATAGGAGGTTTTTACATGTCTATGAATATAGATTCAAATTTAGATTCTCAAAATAAATTTTGGAATGTTTGTCTTGATGGAGAACTTGATGTTTCTACAGCAGATAAACTAAAGGAACATTTGCATAACTTGATAGAAAAAAATATGTTAGATGTAAAAATTAATCTTAAAGATTTAGATTATATAGATTCAACAGGTTTAGGAGCTATGATAGGTGTATTAAAAAAATTAAAAATAAACGAAAAAGAGATATACATAGTAAATCCTAAAAGTAATGTCAGAAAGATTTTTACTATAACAGGTCTAGATAAAATATTTAAAGTGGAGGGATAGACTTTGGCTTGTGAGACTATAAAGATGGAAATTACTACAAATCCGGATTATGTTAGCATAATAAGATTAACAGCGTCTGGAATTGCTAATAAAATGGGATTTCCAATAGATGATATAGAAGATATAAAGGTAGCAGTATCAGAAGCGTGTACAAACGCAATAAAGCACAGTAAAGATGATGTGTTCAATATAGTATTTAATATCTTAGACAATGCAATTAATATAGAAATTCAGGATAATGGAAAAGGATACGATGTTAGCTCAATAAGTACACCAGATTTAGAGAATCCAAAAGAGAGTGGTCTTGGACTATTTATAATTAGAACTTTAATGGATGATGTAGATATTGAATCGGAACACAATCAAGGAACAAAAATAAAAATGACTAAATATTTAGGAGTTGATATTTAATGAAAAATGTAGCTAATGCTACACATTACCTAAATATGGATACAAAAGAGCTATTTAATTTATATAATAAAAATAAAAATGTAGATATTAGGAATATTCTTATTGAAAGGCATCTGTATTTAGCAAGATTGTTAGCTAAGAAGTATATAAATAAGGGTGTTGATTTTGAAGATATATATCAAGTTGCTTCATTAGCGTTAATTTATGCTATTGATAGATATGATGTTGAAAAAGGATTTGAATTCTCCAGTTTCGCGACACCAACTATAGTAGGAGAAATAAAAAAATATTTTAGAGATAAAGTATGGACACTTAGAGTACCAAGAAGAATACAGGAACTAAGTAAAAAGATAAGTGATGCAAAGATTAAATTGGAGCAAGAAAATAAAAAGCATCCAAAAGTAAAAGATATAGCTGATTATATAGGAGTTAGTGAAGAAGATGTTCTAGAGGCTATGGAAGCTTCTTACGGGTATCAACCTATGTCTTTAGATTCATCAAGTAATGATGATTCAGAAGATAAAGATATAACTCTTATTGACAAGATAGGAAAAGAAGAAGGTAATTTTGGAAGTATAGAGTATGAAGATTTTATTAATAAGTTTATTAAAACTTTGAATGAATTGGAAGTAAAAATATTTAAAGATAGATTTTTCTTTGATAAAACACAATCTAGTATAGCTAAGGAATTAGAGATATCTCAGATGACTGTTTCTAGACTGGAGAAAAAAGTAGTAGAAAAGCTAAAAAAAGAATATGAAAAGAATTTATAAAAAAATATAAAAAAAGTATTGACCTACTGTTTTAAAGGTGGTATAGTATTACTTGTCCTTGAAAAAAGGAAAAAGAAATAAAT
>NZ_JBJODA010000021.1:0-70325 GCF_045899875.1 Clostridioides sp. GD02377 | reverse complement strand
TTTTAATGTATTTATTCTAAGACCAGTAGTCTTATCTTCATCATAACTTTTTATAAAATCATCATATTCATCCTGTAGTATTTCTCTAATATCTTCTAAAAATTCTTCTGGTAAATTCGCCAAATTTATAATCCCCCTTCAATCTGCTTCGTTTGTTTGTCATTTATTTCTTTTAACTGTTTATGTCTTTTGCTTGAACTCTATTTTCTTTTCTTTTTCTTAAGATTACCGAAAAACACTTTTTTAGAGTGATTCATATATTTATCAAGTTTATCAAGATTTACCTTCCACAAAATTATCACATAAACTATAAGTAATATAATAGCCCATCTATATTCTATCATCAATATAAAATCAAAAACTCCATGTAATAAAATTGGAATCAATACAGCCATAAACAAGTACTCACGTCTCTTGTTTTTATTTCCTTCAAACTTATACTTAGAGATATAATATCCCATAGTAATAGCAAACATTACATGAGCTGGAATAGAGATAATCGCTCTATTAATACCAACTTGAAGGGCTAAATTACCACTTTCAGAAAAAATATAGACTATATTCTCAATTGTTGCAAATCCCAAAGATAAAAATACAGAGTAAATAATACCATCTAACTTTTCGGTAAAATGTTTTTCTTTAATTAGTGCAGGAATTAGTATCAGAGCTTTTACACCTTCTTCTACAAGCCCTGCAACTACAAATGATACATATATTAGTTCTGAATATCCTTCAAATACATTAAATTTCATCAGTAAATTTTCTAAAAGTATAATTATAATACTTAAAAAAGCACCTATTAAAAAAAATTTAATTAAATGAATTAAAGGCTCTCTACAATATTTATCTTTAGACCTTATCCAAAATAGCCCTATCAATATAGGAACTATTGCCAATAAAAATAAATCCAGCTTCATAGACTATTTTCCTTTCAAAATTTTTAATTCACTTCTGTTCAAAATACTTAATTCATTTCTTCTTTATAGCATCTATTTATTTTTAGCTTATTTTGTTTTAAATACACTCTAAAATAGACATTAAATTATTCAAAGTCAAATATACTAAAATATTTTAAAAAATTTAAATTTATATCTATATTATTTAACAAATCTCAAGCTATATTCATATCTTGAAATATAAGGGAACTAAATTCATTTAAAGAAAGGGTGATTTGATGCAAGATGGTTTCTTAACAGTAAGTATAATCGATGCTACTAACAATAGACCTATTCAAAATGCAACAGTAAACATATATTCAATGTCTAATGGTAGCCAAAGCTCATCAACTTTATACCAAAACCTAACGAGTAATGAATCTGGTCAAGTGACTGGATTAGTATTACCAGCACCAGATGTAGATTACTCTCTACAACCATCTGATGTTAGACCTTACAGCCAGTATATAGTAGAAGCCATAGCAGATGGATATGAAACAGTTGTCATAGAAGGAACGCAATTATTAGCTACAATTGAAGCGAGACAGGGAGTTCCCATGTTTCCTAGAACAAGAAGTAAACGTTCTTTCTCAAGACAAAGTGAATTGATTTTTGATATAGGAGAACATACCCTATACGGTACTTATCCTCCTAAAATTCCAGAAAGTAACTCAAAGCCATTACCTCCTCCTACTGGTTTTGTTGTATTGGATAACCCTGTAGTACCTGAATTTATAGTAGTTCATGATGGTTTGCCAGAAGATTCATCAGCTCCAAACTATTGGATTCAATTTAAAGAGTACATTAAAAACATAGCCTCATCTGAAATATATTCAACTTGGCCTCAACAGACAATCTATGCAAATGTAATAGCTATAATATCATTTACTTTAAATAGGGTATTTACTGAGTGGTATCGAAATAAAGGATATAATTTTACAATAACTTCATCAACTGCATATGACCATAAATTTATAAACAACAGAAACTTATTTGAACCAATTAATGTAGTTGTAGATGCAATATTTAACACATTTATAAAAAGACCTCCTACAGCAAGACAGCCACTATTAGCACAATATTGTGATGGTCAAAAATCTCAATGTCCTAACCAAATGACTCAATGGGGAAGCAAAGATTTAGGTGACCAAGGATACGACTATGAAAGCATACTAAGATATTATTATGGAGATGAGATAGTATTTGAAAAAGCACCTATAGTAAGTGGTGTCCCTGTATCATTCCCTGGGACTACATTACAAGTTGGTTCTACTGGACAATATGTTAGAACTATACAAAATCAGTTAAATGCCATATCCAACTCTTACCCAGCTATACCAAAGGTAATAGAAGATGGTATATATGGAACAGATACAGAAAATGCAGTTAGAATATTCCAAGGAATCTTTGGTTTACCTCAAAGTGGAGTAGTAGATTTTAAAACATGGTATGAAATATCTAGAGTTTACGTGGCTACAACTAGAATAGCTTCTTTAAACCCTTTAATTTAAAGTTTGATTTAGAATTTATTTTAGATTATTGATTCAAAATAAAAAATGGCTGTTATGAACTAATCTATACTATAAGTATTTTAACTTATAAGTATCATAGTCCTAACAGCCATTTTTGTAGTTATAACTTATTGTTTTAGAATCTTAAAACTTTAAATGGGGGATTTTAAGCTTCTTAAAAACAGTACTCGCAAATTTAGTTCTCTTTGAAATTGTATATTTATTTTTAATTTTAGTAAAATGTTGCTTCATAATGAAAATATTGCTTAGTTATTCTAAGTAATACTATTTTAAAGATTATTATTTTAAAAGATTATTCCTAGTTTATAAATAATGTTTTTGATTCATCAATAAACTTAATTTGTAACCTTAGATTTATTGGCTAAAGCTAATATTAGACCTAAAGCTATAGATGCAAATGCAGAGGCAATTACTCTATATTCAGCAGGGAATAAGAATACAATTGTATGGCATGGTATCCAGAAAAATGGTATAGTTTTTAAAACACTAAAACCAAGATAAGCATTCCAATCCACTACATTTACCACATCTTTAAGTGTTACTTTAATCCCTTTTTCAACTTCATATTTTTTGTCTATAAAACAATCCATAACCTTATGGAATAAAAACACAGTTGGTGACATTAGTATGTTCATAGTTGCACTCTTAAACAAAGCATTAGCAAAGGCTATTCCCTCAAAAGGAAGCATACCATCTACTTGTGCTTGACCTACACCTGCTGAGTAGATTGACATCGCATATGTTGTAACTATACCTATTATTCCCCAAACTATTGCTCTATAAAAGACCCCTACTGGTATTTTCCAGTCTTTATGCAAGATTCTAGCACCAAGTAAATCTCCCATTGTAGCTAGTACAGCAAACTTGAAAAAACCTCCAATATATGGATGTGCACCTGTTGCTGCCATAAACACTTCTCTACTACTTGGTATCGCTAAGATAGCAATAATACAAATAAGAACTCCAATCCATATAAAATCGCCTTTTTTCATATTATAAATACTATTTAATATATAAATAGTTCTCCTTCCTGTCAAAGATTTATTTAATTTACAATTTATTTGTAATTATTTATTAACCATTGCTTATTAGATATTCATTTTCCATATTTAAATTTATAAAATCTTACTCTTAAATGATTGTATTTTAATCTTAATTTTTATTTATATTTTACCCTAACCCTTTATTTATCTACTTTACAACTAATCTTATTTACAATCACCTTATAATTTATTTTGTAATTGATTTCCACCCTAACCCTTTATCTAGTTTTCAACTAGTTTTATTTACAATCACCCTATAATCTATTTTGTAATTGATTTCCACCCTAACCCTTTGTCTAGCTTTCAACTAGTTTTATTTACAATCACCATATAATTTGTTTTGTAATTGATTTCCACCCTAACCCTTTATCTAGTTTTCAACTAGTTTTATTTACATACTTATCATTTTATTTTTAGGCATTCATCCCTTCTTTTAAAGCTTTTATATTAATTTCTATAAACTTAGGTTTGACCTGTTGTGACACTACTTTTTCCCAATCTATATCATCTTCTATCTGTAGAGCCTTAATCAAAGCTCCTAAAAGGACCACATTCATAACTTTTTCATTTCCAAGACCTCTTGCAATATCAACTGCCTTTATCACTGTTACATCCACTTTTTCTTTAATATCATCTATTATATTTTCAGGATAATCCACTCTACCTGTTAAAATTGGTGCTGAAGGCATCTCATAATCATTCACTACTAATTTGCCATCAGGTTTTAGAAAATCAAGATATCTCAAAGCTTCCATAGTTTCAAATGAAACTAATACATCAACATCGCCCTTACCAAGTATAGGAGAGTGTACTTTTTCACCATATCTAACTTGAGTTGTTACACTTCCCCCTCTTTGAGCCATTCCATGAACTTCTGACATCTTAACATCATATCCAGCATCAATAAGACCAGCAGAAAGTATTTTACTTGCTAAAACAGTACCTTGACCTCCTACACCTGACAGCAATACATTTTTAACCTTTTTCATTATTCTTCACCAACCTTTTTTATAGCATTTACTGGACATACTTGTGCACACACTGTACAACCTACACATTGAGCTTGATTTATACTTGATTTCTTTTTAGATTTATCAAATCTCAAAGCAGGACATCCTGTTGTAAGACATTTCTTACATCCAATACACTTTTCATCATCTACACTACAAACTGATGGTATAAGGTCAAATCTCTTTTTATCATCTTCAGTAAATTTTTTTAATGCACATGGCCATCTTGTAATTATTACTGATGGTTCCTCAATTGATAAAGCCCAATCTAATGCTCCTTTAACTTCATCTAACTTATTAGGATTTACAACTTTTACACTCTTACATCCTAAAGCTTTTACTATAGTCTCAATATCCATCATTTCAGTAACGTCACCTTGTAATGAAAATCCTGTCCCAGGATTCTCTTGATGCCCTGTCATACCAGTAATCCTGTTATCAAGAATACATGTTACAGTATTGCTTTTATTGTATATTATATCTATAAGTCCATTTATCCCTGTATGGAAGAATGTTGAATCTCCTATTGTACTTATAGTTCTCATATTAATATTATTTTTAGTAAATATTTTTTGTGCTCCATGAGCTACTCCTGGACCTCCTCCCATACATATACAGGTATCCTTAGCATTTAAAGGTTCTGCTCCTCCTAGTCCATAACATCCTATATCTCCACTTATAAGTACATTTTTAATTTTTCCTAACTCATAGAAAAATCCTCTGTGTGGACATCCTGCACATAATGTTGGTGGTCTACCTACTATCTTTTCTTTACTATATTCTATTAGCTCTCTTTTTTCTCCCAAGATTGATTGTGCTATGATATCTGGGTTTAACTCCCCAATATTAGGTATCTTTTCCTTTCCAATACAAGGTATGTTATTCTCTTTTAAATGTTCTTCTATATAAGGTTCTAATTCTTCAATTACATAAACAGTCTCTACTTGTTCTGTGAACTCCCTAATTTTCTTAGTTGGAAGAGGATATGTAAATCCTAATTTTAAGTATGATACAGTATCTCCAAACACATCTTTAGCATACTCATAAGAAGCACCTGAAGTTATTACACCAATTTTTTTGTCATTCCATTCTATAAAGTTTAAATCTGTTTCATTAGAGAACTCCTCAAGTTTTTTTAATCTATCTTCAAGCTTAACTCTAAGTACTCTTGAAGTAGCTGGTATAGCATCAAATTTAGAAAGATTTCTTTCATATTTCTTTACAACTGTTTCTTCTTTTTCTCCTAACTCAACGAGACCTTTACTATGGCATACTCTTGTAACCATTCTAAATAAAACTGTAGTATCATATTTTTCACTTATTTCAACAGCTGCCTTTAACATATCTTTACATTCTTGACTATTGCTCGGTTCTACCATAGCTATTTTTGCAAATTTAGCATAATGTCTATTATCTTGTTCATTTTGTGATGAATGCATTCCAGGGTCATCCCCTGACACAATAATCATTGCACCATTTACCCCCATATATGCATACGTAAATATTGGGTCTGCTGCGACATTTACTCCAACATGTTTCATAGCCGCAAGTGCTCTTCCTCCTGCAATAGATGCCCCTATTGCAGACTCTACTGCAACTTTTTCATTTGGTGCCCACTCTGCAATTATGTCATCTTTATACAGTGCTATATTTTCTAGTATTTCGGTACTTGGTGTTCCTGGATAAGCAGCTGCATAAGATATACCTGCTTCGTAAGCTCCACGTGCTACTGCCTCATTTCCTGTAAGCAATTGTTTCATGATTCTCCCCCCTTAGAAATAATACTCCTCTAATAGCTTAGTGTATTTGTTAGCGATACACTTTAAAAGCCATCAACATATACTTATTATCAACATGGTATATATATTAATAAGTAAGTAATGATAAAATTAATCCACAAATTTATAATCATATTATTTAATTTATATATTAAGCAATTGTTATGCCAAGAAGTCTAAAAATTTTAAAACCCCTCTTAAAAATGCTAAATCGATTATTTTCTTTAACTTTTAATGAATCTAATAAATAACATTTAATTTTCGTTAGAATTTTCTAAATATTATAATTATTAATTTAGATAAAAAAAAATAATGTTAACATTTCTTAACATACATTAAAAAATGTTAACATTATAAATTGGGTTTAATACTTTTACTTTGACTTGATTTACTTTTATTCTGTGTTTCCTCTAATTCTTACTTCTTTTTTCACTTAGACTTTAGTTCTTTTATTACTTATTTGAGTCTCATTTTACTCTCACTCAATATGTTCAATTACGCTTGTCTAAGTTTTTAATACTTTTTTACTTCACTTTAACAAACTTAAACTTCATTTGGGTAGTGTAGTTAATGAATATTTAAATAATCATCAACTACATGTTTATATCATCGCAGTAGCCTAATGTATTTAGTCATGCTTATTTAGGGTTTTAAGATATTCTTTGAGATTATATTTAACACTAATTAGTTGCTACATAATTTGAAGAAATAGCAAGTTGAGACCCATCTTCATTTTCTATAATGATAGGCTTCATAATTTTTAATCCTTCAGTTTTTATTTTCTCTAACTCTTGTTCCATTATCTTAATTGTTTTTTCAAGGTCTTCTTGACTTACATCTTTAACTTCATTAGGGTCTTTAGCATATGCTTTCATTTCTTCAATATGTTTAGCATATTCATCATAAGTATAATACTCTACTCCATACTTTTCTAACTCAGCAGGGTCAGTTATTCCTGATTTCATTAAAGATTCAAACTTAGGTAAAGTAATTTTAGATGAATCATTTCCATTTGCAAATACTGCTCCAGTTCCACCTAGTATCATAGCAGATACCATCATTGTGCTTATAATTGTTTTTTTTATTTTCATAGCCAATCTTCCTTTCTTAGGGATTTATTTGGGTATTGTAGTTGACAGTGACTATTGCAATAGTTATTAACTACATCTTTAGACTATCACAATAGTCACTTTTGTGTCAAGTATTTTTATAAACTTTTTAATAAATACTATTAACATTTCATTGTATATATAAAAAAGGTTAGCATTGTAAGCTTAGTACATTATCTACCACAGAAACTTATAAGCCCATTTCCATTGTTTATTCTGATAGGTTTCATAATCTTTAATCCTTCAGTTTTTATCTTCTCTAAATCTTGCTCCATTATTTTAATTGTTTTTTCAAGGTCTTCTTGACTTACATCTTTAACTTCATTAGGGTCTTTAGCATATGCTTTTAACTCTTCAATATTCTTAGCATACTCTTCATAAGTATAATACTCTACTCCATACTTTTCTAAGTCAGCAGGGTCAGTTATTCCTGCTTTTATTAGAGAATCAAACTTATCTAGTGTAATATTAGATACATCACTATTTTCATTTGCAAATATTGACCCTGTTCCTCCTAATACTATAGCAGCTGCCATCATTGTTCCTATAAGGGATTTTTTTATTTTCATAATCAATCTTCCTTTCTTAGAGATTTATTTAGGTATAATAGTTATTAGTGACTATTGCAATAGTTATTAACTACACCTTTAGACTATCACGATAGTCATATTTGTGTCAAGTATATTTATAATTTTTTTAATAAAAAATACTATCTCAAAATAATTAAACTTATTTCAAGATAGTATTTTAATTCTAAATCTCTTGTATTACTAGGATTTAAGGTTACTTTACGGAAGTTCTATATTGAACTTTGCTGACTGACAACAAATTTCCTTGTCTTGATATAACTAAACCATTCTCATCATAACCATTTTTCTGAACTAAATAATTTGATGAATTAGTATAAGATATATCATTGTAATTACTTGATTTATTTACATACATGTATTTACTACTATTAGATTTACTTTCTTTATTTACAGACTCATCTTCATTACTATTAGATTTACTTTCTTTATTCATGGATTCATCTTCATTACTTTTAGGTTCATTTTCTTTATTCACAGATATTTTTGACACACTGACAGAAATATCAGAATCCTCATTTGAAGAATACAAATCAGTCGCTTTATTGCTTAATGAAAATTCACTTCTATTACTTTGCTCACTTTTTGTTAAATCAAAAGATTCAACTTCATTAATTTCCTTATTTCCTGTTGCAAAAACAAGACTTGTCCCACAAACTAATACAGTTGAAACCAAAAAAGTAACATAAGTTGACTTTTTAAACTTCATAACATTAACTATTCTCTCTTCTATCTTTGTCTTTCCAAATCCATTGTAAATTGCCATCGAAAATGGATTATTCTCTTCTGCTAAACTTATCAGTGCAGTTGCATAATCAGCTCTATATTCTTCTCCAATCATATTCATTACTTTTTCATCGCAACTAAATTCTATGTCCTTATTTAGTAAAAAAAACATTATCCAAACTAAAGGATTAAACCAATGAATAACAAGAGCCAAAAGCATAAACAACTTCAGCATATTGTCAAATCTGTTAATATGGACCATCTCGTGAGTCAAAACAAAGTTTAAAGTCTGATTATTACTATAATCCATTTGTTTTGGTAAAATAATACGTGGCTTTAAAATACCAGATGTAAGTGGTGTCTTAGTAAATTCAGATACACAAACCATAAATTTTCTAAAACACCTATTTTCATATATCCATTTTTTAATAAAATCATGATTTTTTATATGTATTGAAGTTTTAAAAAGATTAATTATTTTAATATACTTAGAGCATAAAAATATACTCAGTATAATAGTAACCACAAAAGACAAAATACCTAACATCTCCAATATTGTAAAATTCTCAATATCAGATAGTACTTTATTGTTAGAAGTATTCTTACCTATAGAGTTACTAACTTCCTTAAGAGTGTAATCTTCAGCTGATGTAGCACCTAATTCAACATTAAAAGTGGATTCAATTATACTATAAATACTAAAACCAGAGTTTAAACTTACTGGTATAAGAAGTTTAAACAACACAATCAACCATAATAATACAAATACCTTCTTAGGTAATTTTTTAAATAAACATGCTCTTATGAAAATAACAATTAAAAGTAAAACTCCAGAAGTAAAACTCATTTCTAACAATTTAATGAACATAAATCTTACCTCACTTTAATTTTTCGACAATCTGCTTAAGTTTTGTAATATCATCACTTGAAAGATTTTCTTTATTAATAAAAGCTGAAAGAAATTTTTCTGAAGACCCTCCAAACATTTTATTAATTAGTGTTTCTGTTTCCTGTTTTTGCACTTCTTCTTTACTTATTAAAGCTTTACAAACAAAATTTGGTTCAATTCTCTCTATTGCACCTTTTGCTACTAATTTTTTTATAACTGTATACGTAGTATTTCTATTCCATCCTGTTTCTTCTTTTAGTATTTTTACTAGCTCCCCTGCCTTACTTTCTCCTATCTCCCATAGAACTTCCATTACTTTAAGTTCTGAATCAAATAATTTTATTTCCATATAAAATCGCTCCTCAAATATGGTTATCGCAATAGTCATTACTATAATTAAAAACTATCATAATAGTCTATACTGTGTCAACCATTTATTTTTTAATAACAAAAACTGCCTTTTAAGAAAAAAATTCTTATAAAAGACAGTTTTGTCATGCCATACTTTAATGTTCAAGTTAAAAATACATTTTATTTAACTGTAAAACTATCTTAATACATAGAATAAGATTTTTCTTTATCCAATAATATATCCTCTACATCTGGATTTTCTTTTAGTAATTGTCTGTAAAAATTACAGTTAGTAACTCCTACATATGGAATCAACCATAATAAGCCTATTCCAAGAGTAACTATCGCCAGTATATACCAGCCTATAAAGCTAAGGTTTAGTACAAATAATTTAAGTACATTCCCTTTCATCATATCTAAACTGGCACCCATCGCTTTAAATACACCTAAGTTATCTTTATCTTCACAAATTAAAAAAGCAGCTTGAGAAACATATAATAGCAATATATAAACTGGTAGCATAAGAACAAATATTATAAGAACTAAAGTTATTCCAGTAGAAATAATAGTTCCTATACCAACACTATCACTTGATAGGTATTCAATTGCTCCACTAGTAAGTAAAACACCGAATGATAAAAATGCGCCTATAATTGTGATTATAAAAGAATAAATATAAACAGCTATTGATTCTAATACATAAAGTCCAAAACTTCTTAAATAGATTCTTCCATTTACAAAAATATTTCCTATTCTTACTTTTTCATCTTTAGTAATCTTCAAGAACATGCATGTAAATCCTGCTGCAACGCAAAACCCTATTATAGCTACTACAATAGTAGTTAAAGGTTCAAAAGGCAATCCTACAATCGATATTAATACTATCACTGCAATATATACTGCCATAGCAATTGCACATGTACCCCAGTTTCCAGACAATTGAGCTTTTGACACTCTTTTTAATTCTTGCCTTGATACCATAAAAACACCCCTCTCATTTTATAAAAACTTTTTTGAAAATACATAAATAAACTTTTAACGTATAATATAATATTAATATATCATATTTTCGACTATATAACACACAATTATTCACCATGTTTTATCAAGATATATCATAATTGTATTGTTAGTTTTATATAGTCAAAATTGGCAAATATACCAAATAAATTTGATTGTACAATAAATACTGAAACAAATTATATTAAATGTACTTTATTTAGTAAAAAATTTATTTATTATTTGGCAAGATAAGTTATTTAACAAGATAAGTCATTTATAAAATATAATTTATAAAATAAGTAAATAACTTATAAAATATATTTTATATTTTTAGAATAAAATAAACTATCTCCCAAACATTTTATTATATGTTTAAAAGATAGTTTTTGTGTCTTTAAAATAAATTAAATTGTATATATTCCTTCACATAATTTTTGTATATTGCTTGGTGGTTGCCATTTACCATCTTTTTTAGTATATGTAATTAAAGTTGTAACATCCTTAGTTGGTTTTTTATTGTAAAGGTCTATAATCATTTTTGCCATATCATCTTGAACTTCTTTTTCTTTTTTGTTGTAATTCTTTTCATCAGTTACATATGATTTTACTAAAGTATTTGCTTCAGACATTACTTTACTAGTATCTAATGCTTTACTTACAACTTTTAAAGTTATCTTATCCTTACTAGAAGAATCTACTGTTACAGTCTTTTCAACACCTTGAATTAACTTAACAATTGTGTCATATATCTTTTCAGCATTTTCTTTACCATAAAGAGGAGTCAATTGAGCTAACATTGAAACCTTGTCCTTGCTATTATAAGTTTGAATTTGTTTATATTCAACTTCTGTTAATGCGTCAGAAATCCCCTTTTCGTCATATTTATACATTTCTAGTGCGGCTAAATTAGCTTCAAAATTTGACTTTACTTTTTCTTCTGCATTAGAACACCCTATAGTTAGAACTAAAACTAAAGCCATAATCGAAGATAATATTAACTTTTTTACCATTTTCATACAAATATCCTCCCTCAACTAAGATAATAAAAAAATTTATTTATCAACATTATAACATAATTTTGTCTAATTATAGATTTATTTTGAAAATTTTACCACTTCCAGTCCATTCCAATACCGTTTTCTTTTGCTTTATCATATATTCTTTTTGCTGTTACGACATCTTGTACACCTATTCCGACAGTTTTAAACACAATTATTTCATCATCACTTTCTCTTCCAGGAATAGTCCCATTTATAACATTACCTAAATCACCATTAAAATCATCTTTACTTATTTTACCTTCTTCTAATGGAATTAATATATCTCCTGATTCAGATAAAACTGCATCTGTTGATTCAAAAAATATCTTAGATGCTCTAGTTAAACAATTTGGGCACAACTCTTGCATATCTGGCATATATGAACCTACTGCACTTATTAAAGCTCCTTTTTTTACTAAGTTTCCGTTAAGTACAGGCTGTTTTGATGGAGTAGCTAGGACTATTACATCTGCATTGTCTATAGCTTCATCAGATGATTCAACTGCAATTATTTTAGTGTTATATTTACTTAATTTTAAATTCATTTCTTCTGCAAATTTTTCTCTACTTTCCTTATTTCTACTAAACACTCTTACTTCATCCAAATCTCTAGCTTCTATCATAGCTTCAAGTTGTGGTTCTCCTTGTCCTCCTAGACCAATCAAAGCCCCAATCTTAGAATCTTTTTTAGCCAATACATCTATAGCTGCTCCAGATGCTGCCCCAGTACGAATCTGAGTTACATAAGTTCCATCTAAAGCTGCACTCACTTCTCCAGTTTCACCATCTAATAGTAATACTGTTGCTGGAATTACTGGTTTACCTTTTTGAGCATTTTTAGGAAATACAGATACAATTTTTATTCCCCCACATCCCAGTTCTTCTACATATCCTGGCATAAATAACATACTAGCATCTTGGCTTGGAACTGGTATATTGGTTCTCAAAGGATTTACACTTTTTCCTTCACAATAAATTCTAAAAGCTTCCTTATCAGCCTCAATTGCATCTCTCATTGTAAATACTTTTTTTATGTCGTCTTTTTTTAAAAGTAGCATTTTTATACCCCCAATTTTAATAAATCTCTATGCTAGATATTATAGCATAACATTTAATTTAAATTTCTATTTCAAATTAAATAAATCTACATATTCTGGTTTTAACATATAGCTTATTAATTTTTTGTTTATTGAAAATTCTGGTATTCCTGCTGCATATGGAGTTATATCATATAAATCAAAATACATAACTAAATTCTCATCCTGCAAATAAAAATTTTGATTCTCTTTTATACCTTTAAAATTGTATATTCCGATATTTTCTTTGTCCTTTTTTTCCAGCTCAGTTATTTGTCTTTTAATTTCTTCATCTATAACTTCCTTGTATTTAGTGTTATCTTTAAATAAGTCCATTAGTTCTAAAAATTTTCCCGTTCTCATATCCACGTTGTATGCTATATCTTGATAAAATCCATGTGCACCGCCACTATAAGTATAATATCTTACTTTTATACTAAGAGCAGAGTCAATATTCTTTTTAAGTTCAAAATCTACATTTGCAACAAACTTATTTTCTTCATCAGGATTATCCTTAAGATATTGCTTTGCTTCTGTGTATGATTTATTATAAAATTCAAAGATATCATTTTTTATTTTATCATTTGTAGACCTTTCAACAATCTTATTTGAATTTGTTATTATAGGCATATTTATAGTACTTTCTAGATATTCATCATTTTTCACTATTGTTTTACTTCCTATTGTACTTACTGATAAAGTTTGTTTGCTACTTGTAGTATCCTTTGGTAATGATTGATTATTCATAACACTTACTGCTTCTTTATTTCTATCTAAATTAATCGAAGCATCTTTCCCTAAATTATTATATATATGGTCATGTTTAATTGCTAAAACAGCTATTATAGTCAAGGTTAAAACAAATACATATCTTAAAACTTTAGCTTTCATATCGCCTTTAAAAAATTTCATATTATCATTTTCCTCCTAAATATAAATCTCTCTTATTATATTTGGAGTTTCTAGGGTTTTTTATCCATATAATTTAATAAAAGATTAATTTTTTATTTACAAAAAATCAATCTTTTCGTTTTTAAATATTAAGATGTCTAATCAAACAGTTTGAAATTTCAGCAAGTGGCAATTGTAATACAACAGAACCCCTATCAAAAGCCACCATTGGCATTCCATATACTATGCAAGAGTTTTCATCTTGTCCAATAGTAAATGAACCCTTTTCTCTCATTTTTAAAAGTCCATTTGCACCATCAGAACCCATGCCTGTAAGTATTATGCCTATTGAATTTTTACCTGCTACTTCTGCAACTGAATCAAATAAAACGTCTACTGATGGACAATGACCACTTACTTTTTCACCTTTTTTACAAGTTACATAATACCCATCTTTATTCACATGTAATTTCATCTGATAGCCCCCAGGTGCGATTAACACATTTCCTCGTTCTACTCTATCATTATTTTTAGCTTCTCTTACATTCATAACACACTGCTTGTCAAGCCGTTGTGCATACATATCAGTAAATATAGCCGGCATATGTTGAACTACAACAACTCCTGGTGTCGATTTTGGCAAGTCTTTTATAATTTCAAGTATCGCCTCTGTGCCACCTACAGATGCACCTATAGCAATTACCATATTATTAAAATGTTCCACATTACCGCCTCCACAAAGTCATATATCAGAAATACTCTTTTATTTTTTATAGACAGCAGGTCTTACGTATTTATATTTGGTATTGCTTCTGTTAATTATCTCTGCATGACCTACAAATAAAAAGCTATCTTTTTTAGTTACACTATAAAATTTATTTATGAGTTCTTCTCTAGTTTTTAAATCGAAATAAATCATAACATTTCTACAAAAAATCAAATCAAAATATTGATATGAGAAATCGTTCATTAGATTAAAGGACTTAAAAGTTACGCTTTTTCTAATCTTATCACAAATTTTAAATGTACCATCTTTATTATCTATAAAATACTTCTTCTTCCACAAATCAGGAACATTATTAACATTTAATTCTGTATATGTAGCTCTCTTAGCTTTTTCAAGTGAATTCATTGAAATATCAGTAGCTATAATCTTAATATTCCACAATTTTTTATTATGTCCAAAATAATCATCTAAAGTCATAGCTATTGAATACGCTTCTTCTCCACTAGAACAACCTGCACTCCATATATTTAAGTTTCTTAATTTATTGTTTTCTTCCCAAAAAGGAAGTATATTATCATGTATAAACTCAAAATGTTGAGGTTCTCTCATAAAAAATGTATGATTGGTACTCAATCTATTTATTAAGTTTATAGCCTCATTTCCTGTCTTATCTTTAAATAATATATTCATATACTGACTAAAAGAACTAAGTTTTTTCTCTATCATTGTATTATATAACCGACCTTCAATTAGTGCTCTTTTTTTGCTTAAATCAATACCATATTCTTTTTTTATATGGTTTACAAGAATTATAAATTCTTCATCTGTGAGCTTTATCATGCAAAAAATTCCTCCTGCTAATTTATCAAAACTGACTACATGTTGTTAATCAAAAACTTTCGAATATCTAAAATTAGTATAGAATTATCTCCAACTTTTGCAATTTCCTTTATATCTTTATTCGTATTTATGTTGTTAGAATCAGTTGTCTCTAATAGATTTATCTTTTCTATAGGGATAACATCGACAACTTTATCTACAATAATTCCAACTTGATACTCATCAACCTTTGTAATTATTATACATGTTCTCTCATTATAATCAGTCTCAGGAAGATTGTATTTTATATGCATATTAATAACAGGTATTATCCTTCCACGTAAATTAATAACTCCGATTATATACTCTGGAAGACATGGTACACATGTTATTGATTGAAATCTTATAGTCTCAATCACATTTTCTAATTCTATTCCATAAATAACATCATTAACATAAAATGTTAATACTTGTTTAATAATTTCATCTTTAGACATACTTTTAAATCCCCTAATATATTTCCATAATGTTATCTGCATCTATAATCAAGCTTATACTTCCATCTCCAAGTATTGTACATCCTGATAATCCATTGCTTTTCATATTGAATCTATTAAAATAAACTGGAAATGGCTTTACGACAACCTGTTGATTTCCTATTATTTCATCAACGAAAATGCATGCCGCTTTCTGCTCATTTTCAATAATTATCATATTCCCATGCATTAAGTTAGTTACATCTGTCTGAATATTATATACTTTATGCAACCTTATAATAGGAATACATGCTCCATATATCATAATTAGTTCTCTTATATTACCTTCTGTAACTATTTGGTTTAAATCTGTAAGTTTAAATGTTCTCCTTATTGATGATATTGGTAAAGTAAACAGTGAATCTCCAACTTTAAACTCCATACCTTCTACTATAGAAAGAGTCAGTGGTATTTTCATAGTAAATGTTGTTCCTTCATCTTGTTTGCTTTTTACTTCAATTGAACCTCCAACCTTTTCAATACTTTTTCGGACAATATCCATGCCTACTCCCCTACCAGAAAACTCAGTTATGGATTCTTTTGTAGAAAATCCTGGAGTCATAATCAAAGAATTGACCTCGTCATCAGTATATTCATTACTTGAATGTTTAAGTATACCTTGCTCCTTGGCTTTTGCTAAAATCTTGTCTTTCATAAGACCTCTACCATCATCTGCAATACTTATTACAGCTTCTCCACCTAAGTTTTCAGCAGATAGAACTATCTTTCCCACTTCTTCTTTGCCTTTTGCTATACGCTCTTCAATAGGTTCTATTGCATGGTCCATAGCATTTCTTATAAGGTGCATAAATGGCTCTGCTAAATTATCGATTACATTTTTATCTACTTCTGTTTCTGCACCTATGGTTATTAGCTCTACATTTTTATCTAATTTTTTATTCATATCTCGTACAATTCTATGCATCTTTTGAAATACACCAGAAATTTGAATCATACGCATCGACATTACTATATCCTGTAATTCATCTGTAAGCTTATGCAATTGTCTTGTTGCTTTATTGAAATTGTCTATATCAACACCTGTAGAATTTACACTATTTACAACCATTGATTCCATAATTACAATTTCTCCAACTATATTTTGAAGTAAATCTAATTTTTCTAAATTTACACTCATAATATTCTGTTTATTTATTGGCAAATGCTCATTTTCATCATTTAGATTATATTTTTCTGTATCTATCTTTTCTTTTAAAATACTTTCTTGTAGCTCATCTTCTGTTGTATAAGTATTTTGATATTCTATACCTATTTCCTGATTGTCTTTTAATTTATTTTCTATTTCATCATTATCTTGCGTTCTTTTTACTTCTACATCTTCTTCACTAATATTTATATATTCTTTTACATAGAGATTATCTTGTATAGTTCTATAAACTATACTCTTGTCATCTTTAGCAATAAACTGTATATAAAACCCATCCTTTTTAATATATTCTGCTGCTTCTGTATTTGTTTCCACATCTTTAGGATAAAATTTTATAAATTCACAGTAGTCTCTAAGTTCAAATATAAGCATAAAAGCTCTTACATTTTCCATCATACAATCTTGCTCAAAGATTATTTTTACTATATCAGAATTTTCTTTGTATGAAAAAACTGAATCTATTATTTCTTTATCATCTGTGCTTTCTAAGCTTGTGTTATTTTTTGATTCCATAGAAGTTGATAACTCCAAAGTACCTACATAATCTTTGATTATTTCTATAAAGTTAGAGTAATCAGAAGATATGCAATCTCCTGACTGCAACTTACCTATGTCACATCTTATAAAATCCAAAGCTTGAAAAACCAAGTCAAATAAAAAGTCATTATCTAAAACTTCTATCTTTTCTTCACGTATGACATAAAATAAATCTTCTACACTATGTGCTAAAGCAGCTATGTTGTCTAATCCCATCATAGAAGCTGAACCCTTTATTGTATGCATTATTCTAAATGTTTCATTGATATTGCTATAACTAAACACTTTTTCTTTTTCTATTTGAATCATAATTTCATCTAACTGTTCAAGTAATAGACTTGTCTCAAATATAAACATATCTAACATTGGTCTCATACTCGGCTCAATATAATTCATATTTATCACCTACGGCCTACAAATAATTTTCTATTTTACGTTATAATTTTACACTATCTATAACATCTTATAATTTAAATCCATGATGATTCTTTTATCTCATTTTCCTTTAGATGAAATTTTTCTACTAATTCTTTTAAAATTTGTGCTTGAGCTGACATCTCTTCTGAGGCTGCTGCACTTTCCTCTGCTGTTGCTGAGTTCATTTGGACTACTATAGAAATTTGCTCTATTCCAGATAAAATCTGTGTAATTGCTATTTCTTGGCTATGTACAGATGAAGAAATTCCATTAATATAATCAGTAGTTTTTTCTACACCATTCACCACTAAATCCAAAGCCTTTGCAGTCTCTTTGGCAATTTTAACACCATTTTCTACTGTCTTAATGGCCTCTTCTATAAGAATTGCAGTATTTTGAGCTGCTTTTGCACTTTTACCAGCTAAAGACCTAACCTCATCTGCTACAACTGCGAATCCTCTACCATATTGACCTGCTCTTGCTGCTTCAACAGCTGCATTTAATGCAAGAATATTAGTTTGAAAAGCTATCTCATCTATTGTTTTGATTATTTTTGATATTTCACTGGATTTTTCACTTATTTCACCCATTGAAGTCATCATATCATCCATACATCTGCTTCCAAAACTAACTTGTTGTGCTGATTGGTCAGACACTTCACATGCAAGACTAGCACTATCTGCACACTTCTTAATTCCATCTGATATTTCATTAATTGTAGAAGCTAATTCTTCCACTGAACTGGCTTGTTCTGTAGCCCCTTGTGAAAGAGCTTGAGCACCTGCTGCTACTTGTTCTGATGCACTTGCAACTTGTTCTGCCGATAAATTTATTTCAGAAAAATCACTATTAAAAGAGTTTATTATACTTTCTAATGATGTTTTGATTGATTCAAAATCTCCTATAAATTCTTGGTCTATCTCTACTCTTAAATCTCCTTTTGCAATACTAGTTAATGTACTATCTATAAGGTCTATATAATTTAAAAGCATACTTTGCATCTTTTTAACAGAACCAACCAACATCCCTATTTCAGATTTACTTTCTTCAACATCTATACTTGTTCTTAGGTCTCCAGATGCAATTCTTGAAAAGTGTTTTTCTACTTTATTAATAGGAATTACTATTTTTAATTTTATTACTGTATATTCTATTATTGTCAGTATTATTAGTAGAGAAAGTATAAATATTGTTCTCAATATTAGGCTTTGTAATTCTTTTTTAACTTCTATAATTTCAGCATTTGAACGATTAGCTATATTCTCTTGAAATTCATTTATTAAAGAATCCATTCTTTCTTGAGAGTTTATATATTCACTGCCAAAAATTATACTCTGTGCCAAGCTCTTATCATTATTTTCAACTGCTTTTATAGCACTTTGTTCTGTTGGCACCAAAGAATCAGATATTTCTTTTGCTTCTAAGATTTTATTTGATTCACTTTTTGTAAGACCAATTCTTTCTAATTTATTTAAAGCTGACTCTCTTGTTTTTCCATACAACTCTTTTTCATAAGTATCTTTATCCTTTTTATCGCCTGTAAAGACATATCTTCTTAATACATCACTTACTTCTCTTGTCGTATCTTTTATATACTGGCTTTGAGTTCTCAAATTATTCATATCATTAATGCTTTTTTCCACTTTCTCAAATGCTTTATAAGATGAAATTGAAGAAAAAATCCCTGCTAGAACAGCCATTACTATAATAATCAGCAATACAATTGCTAATTTAGAAAGCTTTACTTCTCTTTTCATACCTCTACTCCTTTATAAAGTAAGTTTATTAAGATATTAATTTATATCCTTTTTAATCCTTTCATTGTACTCACTACACTACAATCTTTTCCTAAGTTTTTGCCCTCATACATCGCTTTATCTGCTAAGGATATGTTTTCTTCTAATGATATATTTGAGTTTACTTCTACTACTCCTAATGTAATAGTACATCTTATTTTGTTTTCTTTATAGTTAAATTCAAAGTCTTTTATTTCTTTGCGAATTCTTTCTGAAAGAATTTTAGCACCTTCCATTGAAGTATTTGTAAGCATTATCAAAAACTCTTCTCCACCCCATCTTGATACAGTATCAACCTGTCTACAATTCTTTTTTATTATACTTGATATTACTGTCAATACAAAATCACCTGCTTCGTGACCATAAGTATCATTAATAACTTTGAAATCATCAATATCGCCTAGAATAAGAGATATTGTAGCCTCATTATACTTATTAATTCTTCTTTGTTCCATAAGTTGATTAATTATATGTCTTCTATTATAAAGACCTGTAAGATAATCTCTTACAACGAGTCTATTCAATTTTTCAAGAGAAGACTCCAGCTCATTATTTATCTTTTTTAATTTATCTTGAGATTTCTTTACTTCAAGGTGAGCCATAATACGAGCTTTTAATTCTGTCATACTAAAAGGCTTCACCATATAATCTATTGCACCTACACCAAATCCCTTTACTATATCCGTATCTGCATTTTTTGAAGTTATAAATATTATAGGTATATCTGCTGTGCGAAAATTAGATTTTACTTCCTTACAAAAATCAAATCCAGAGTTGTCTGGTAAAATTATATCAAGTAAAATAATATCTGGTATATATTCTTCAATAAACTCTTTTGCTTCTATTGCATTAAATGCTTTTTTCACCTTAAAATTATCTTTTGTAAGTGTTTTATCTATTAAATCACACATTAGGACACTATCATCAACGACTAAAATTGTTCCTTGTTGCTTATTTTCCATATACGAACCTCTCTTAAACATAATATATTAAAATTCTAGTAATTTAAAATTCTTATACTTAATAATTATACCACTACATCCCCAAATGTTCCCATTACAATCTCTTTATAATAACATTCTAATTATATCCCTGTGCTACATGATAGTGCAATTATATTTATTAACTACTTCATCTATTAAAATTTCTTCTTTATCTGTCAAAAGTTTCTCTAAATCTAGTAAGGTAATTATTTTACTCTCTATTTCTCCAATACCACTTACAAAATAATCTGAATACTCAAAAGTAACTCTTGGTGGTGGAGAAATTTGACTTTCTTCTAAGCTTATTATCTCATCAACTTTATCAACTATAAATCCTACTGATAAATCCTTTACTTCGACTACTATTATATACATGCAGTTAGCAACTATTAAATCATTTTTTTTAAGTCTCAAACGCATATCTATTATTGGAATAATTTTACCTCTTAAATTTATTATACCTTTAGAATATGTTGGGAGTTCTGGAATAAATATAATTTCTTGATTTCCAACAATTTCTACGACCTTTTCAATCTCAACACCGAAGTCTTGTTCATCTACTTTAAATTTTAGATATTTAATTCCCTCATCAGCTAGCCTATAATCTAAATATGGGTCATCTGGAAATCTCATTTAATTCCTCCCCTCTAAAATCTACTCTCTATAAAATCTACATTATATTTTCTTTTTACCTTTATTTATTGAATCTACAATCAATTCGCCTGTTTCAGTGCAAAAACGTATTGTTCGTCCATAATTCATACCTGTGTCTTCTGCTACTATTGGAATATGTAATCCTAAGAGTGTTTTTTTTACTGCTTCAACATTTCTATGCCCTATGCTTGCAATCGACGAATTGCTGTTTCCTAAAAACATTTGAGCTCCACCAGCTATTTTTGCTTTTATATACATTCTATTTGCACCTATATGTTCCATAGATTTAATAAGCTCATTTATTCCTGTGTCTGCAAATTTGTATTTATTTTCAATGTTAATAGCATCTTTACTATATGGCAACATAACATGTAACATTCCACCAATTCCTGCTATTTTATCTATCAGACATACTCCTACACAAGAACCAAGTGCATATGTAACCAAAACATTTGGTTTATAGGCTATCTTCATATCTGCAATGTTTACTACTATCTCCCTATTCATACTTTTAATCCCAATCTCACCAATATTTCTTTAAGTGAACTCATTTCTGGAATCATCAATATGTGACTAGTAAAATAATTATCACTCATTTTGAACTTATTTTCTATAAATAAAATTTGGTCACCAACATCTGAAAATCTTATCATAGGTACATTTAGGACAGCTCCAACCATATCAATACACATATCTGGAACTGAAATACTTATGGTCATATCTAACATAGAGGCCATAGCATTTACATATGAACTTGCCATAATATTTCCTATTTCTTTAATTGCTGAAATTTCAATACCTTCAATCTCATCTAAAACCGACTCTTCTTTATTAAAAAGAGAATTTAACATAAGTTGGGTGATTGATTCATCCAACAAAAACATAAACATTCCATTAATATCGCCTTTCATATCTAGTAAAATACATACTACTTTATTTTCTGGACCGCCAAGCAAATTTGTTGCTTCATTATATTCAAGTATATTTACCATTGGTATTAATACTTCTATCTTACTATTTATCATGGATGCAAGTGCAGTGATTGCATTCCCAGAGCCTATATTACCAATTTCTCTAAGAGCATCTATATGAGCATCATCAAGTTCTAAATAATTTATAATATAAACCCCTCCCTTTAATTATTTCATTTATGTACCTTTCACTATATCAGTGTGTATTTACATTTTTACTTTAAAGCATTTTGCACAACTTTGATTAATGTATCTGTTTTAAAGGGCTTCACTATAAAGTCTAACGCTCCTAGTTTTATAGCTTCTACAATCATATTTTCTTGTCCTATTGCAGAACACATCACCACCTTAGCATTTGAATCTAACTTTTTTACTTCTTTCAACACCTCTAAACCATCTTTTTTTGGCATTGTAATGTCAAGTAACATCAAATCAGGCTTTTCATCTTTAAATATATTACAAGCTTCTTCTCCATCATTTGCTTCTACTAAATTTCCATAGCCACTTTTACTCAGAGCTTCTTTAATCATCATTCTCATAAAAATAGCATCATCTACTATCAAAATTTTATTTTCCATAAAACTAACTCCTCCATATGTGCAACAATAAATGCTTTTATTTCAAATATTGTCTATACTATCTGACTATTTTTCGCTACATAATAAATACATTTCATTGATAAATAAAAGTAATTATTTATGCCATATTATATTCAACTATATTAACACAATTTGTCAATTAAAAAACTTATATATATATTGTAATATATGTTTGGCATTTTGACGAGTTAATAAAAATATAATTGTACAAAACATAAAAAGTTGTCAGAAGTAATCAAATAAAGATAGAATAACCTTATGTTTTTTTATATTCATATAAAATTTTTTTTTCAGATTTATTAAAATTATTTTTGTAGATTTATTTTTATAATCTTCCAAAGTTGTAATCTATAAAAAACGAAAAACGCTTCTCATGCTACTTAAAATATTAAATTACAGGTTTATTTGCTTCTTTACTATATAATTTCTAACTTGCTTAACATCCAAGAAATGGTTATTTAATTACTTAATTGTATTTCTATATATGTATTATCGATAAAATTGGGTTTAGCTTTATACATTATTTTTCTATAATTTTTTTAATTGTATATTCATAAATTCAAAAATGTTATTATAGTCTGTACTTACAATTTTCCTAACATCATTAGCAACGATTCAAATCAATACTGATATTTTTAAGTACTAAAAAAGCAGTAAATCTTTTATAGATTTACTGCTTATAGTTATTAACAATAAAACTGACTGTAATAAACACATTGATTCTTCAATATATTTATTACAATCAGAAACTTTCAATAAAATATCATGCAAACATCCTAATTTACTCCATGTATCTTTATTCATATAAAGGCACTGATTATTAGAACATTTCGTCTCCACTCTTAAAACCAAAAGCTGGATGGAAATCGAATTTCACTGCACCCACAGCAACGTTTGGTCCAACAACTTTTTTAATTCTGTAAATACCCTCGTTACCAAAACCAGCACATAGTTCAATAGCTGTACATCCCTTTTCTACCATTTCTTTGGCTACAACTTCTGCTTCATCATAATTTTCCACACCAATAACATTCATATTTATTGTATCAGATGGAATAACTGCTCTTTGTTTCTCAGCATTAAGACCTTTAGCAACATAAATAAATGCACATTCAAACATAGGAAAATCCCCCTTTATAGTTCATGTATGAAAACTATAAAATTTTCAAACACTCTATTGTCTTGCCTCTAACATTTACCAATTTATAATACCCCTCCATCTGACATATGTCAATAAAAAATTACATATACTCAATATAATGCAAATCTAGTTTATTCCTATGTAAATATGAATTTCATGTTTATCAGAATCATAGGTATTACCTTGGTATTCTTCAAAATCACTTATATAATTTCTATCAAAATCCATTTGCCAAAATTCAGCCCAGAAATCTCCTATCGCTTTGTGAATATCTCCTACTACAATAAATTTTGCATACTTACCTGCTGGTATAACTTTACTTATAACAATTTCTTCCACAGTATTATTAGTATTTAATTCATCTAAATTGATATCTTTATCAGCATCACTATTTACTTCACAACACGCAACAAAGTTATATGGATTTGTAAAATCGCCTTGATAATCTGTATATAAGCCTATTGTCTTTTCATTCTTTTTACCTTTTATAGAATTATATATACCTTTTCCCATAAATCGCTTCCATGACTCACCTATATCTTTTACTGCTTGTCCATCTTGGTTTGTAGTTTCTTTTGATATTCCTACAACTATTTTCTCACTTATATTTACTATTTCATAATCCATACTTTATACCTCACTTTGTTTTTATTAATCTATTTTAATATTAAATTTATTTAATTAAATTATAACTTATAATATACGACACCTTTATGTCATATTTTTAATATAATTAGACTTAGTGAAATATTTTGCAATTACTGAATTTTAAATGGCTCTTTTAATCCAAGTATTATAATGAGTAAATTTTAGATAACTCTTTCAATCTAATTATTACATTATCTCTAACCTCTTTAGGTTCAAGTATTTCAACACTATCTCCAAAAGATAAAATATAACCATAAATCCACTCACCAATAGGAAATTCAGCGATTACATCATATGTATTATCTTTGTTTTTAGTGATTAAATCTTTATTAAAATCATCAAACACTCTAAAAAGCATCTTCTCTTTAAATCTCAATTTCAGGGTTACAGTATTTTCCTTAATCACCTTAGAATCATCAAAACATACATCTTCTATTATCTTTCTTGAAAACACTTCTTCTTTCACAACTAAGTTTTTTATTCTACTAATTCTAAATATCCTAAAATCGTCCTTTAATCTACAAAATCCATATAAATACCAAGTCTTACTCTTATACATAAGTTTCATAGGTTCGACAGTTCTATTTGTTTGACTTGATAGGCTATTTACATAATTAAAATTTATGGCATTACGCCTTAAAATAGCTTCTTTTATTTTTGTAAACTTGTCATCTTCATTAAAATTACTTCCCCATTCAGTAAAATCTATTTCAATCCAATTTGAAAAGTTCTGCTCTCCAAATATTGAACCAATTTTATTTACTACTGAATTTATTTCTGGATACTTTGTCGCTTGTAAGGTTTTGAGCGCCACTATCAAACTCTCTTTATCTTCATTTGATAATATGGTCTTATCTATAGAGTATTCTTCTATTAAAGATATCCCTCCCCCCTTACCTTTTGTCATATATACTGGTACTCCTGACATAGATAGAGTTTCTATATCTCTATATATAGTTCTTGTAGAAACTTCAAATCTCTCTGCCAACTCTTTGGCAGTTACCAGTTTCTTATTTAAAAGTATTACTATTATTTCTGTTAATCTATTGATTTTCATCTACTACCACCTACTAGAATCATTATTATTTAATCTAAGTTAGTTGTACTAACTTTTAATAGTTACTTTAAGTCTTATATTTATTCAAATCTTAAAATACTTTTATTCATTTTAAAATTTCAATTTACTCTTTCTTAGTTTTATATTATTTATTTTAAAGCTTTTTACCTATTATTCCTACAATATTTAAATAATTTTTTAGGAATGAATAATATTACAATATATTGAAAAATATGCAATATTTTACATTTTTTTCGTTGACAATGTTAAATTTTTGTTTTATCCTTATTTAAGGACATGTTAATGACATTTCTGAAACTTATTTAAAATGGTCTTTTTTATAATATACAGGAAAACGTATTATATCTAAGAAAACGTATTTTTTATTTTAAATAAGTAAAATACTTATTCTTTTGGGGAGGAAATCATGGAAAGTAATAAAAAACATTTTATTCAAGTATTTTTAACTTGCTTAATATTAGTAGTAATATGTGAATTTATAGGGCAAAGAACTATAGCTATTGGAAAAGCTTCTATAGTACTATTTCCTATGCTCTACGCAGTTATAATTGGACTTATAATAACACCAGATTTATTAGGGAAAAAAATTAAAGCACTTAAAAAAGTCATTGGAGAAAAAGAAATAAATATTGCTGGAGAAGTTGTTGGAATTGCACTAGTAATGCTTGGTATAAAGTATGGTACTACAGTTGGTCCAAACATTGATAAGATAATTCAAGCTGGGCCAGCATTCATAGCTCAAGAATTTGGTCATATACTTGCACCAATCGTTGCATTACCTCTTGCATTAATGTTTGGTATGAAAAGAGAAGCTGTTGGAGCTACTGCAAGTATCAGCCGTGAACCTTCTTTAGGAGTTATATCTGAGAAATATGGAATAAATTCTCCAGAAGGTAGTGGTGTACTTGGCACATATTTAATGGGTACAGTTCTTGGTACTATATACTTTAGTGTACTAGGTTCGGTCTCTATTTATAGTGGTCTTCATCCATATGCTTTGGGAATGGCTTGTGGTGTTGGTAGTGGAAGTATGATGACTGCCGCTGCTGGTTCATTATCTACTATGGTTCCACCTGAAATGGCAGATACAATACTTGCCTATGCAGCAACAAGCAATATGATGTCTAGTATAACAGGAATTATATTCTTAGTTTTTGTATCCTTACCATTTACTAATTTTATGTATAAAATTTTAGAACCTAAATTTTCTAGAAACAAAAAAACTAAAGAAATTGAAACAACAGAAGGAGAGTGCTAATAAATGTTTGCTAATTTAAATTTGAAGAAAAGTTCATTTCAATTATTGGTTATGTCTGTCATTGGAGTTATAATTCTTATAGGACAAAGAATTAGCGTGGGTACATCTATAGTTACAGCTCTTCCTGGAATGGTTATGTTAATATTAGCTGCTATGGCTGCTATGATTGTAAAAGATTTATTTCCTAAATCGATATTTCCAGCTTTTGGATTTGCAACTATAATAGGTCTTTTACTTAGTATGCCATATAGCCCAACATCTGAAGTATTCTTAACAAATACTAATAATATTAACTTTATGGCTATAACTACTCCACTACTAGCTTTTGCAGGAATTTCTGTTGGAAATAAAATAGAATCTTTAAAAGAGATGTCATGGAAAATAGTTATAATATCACTTATTGTTTTCACAACTATATTCTTTGCATGTGCGAGTATAGCTCATATAGTTTTAAGTATTCAAGGTAAAATATAGGAGGAATTTATTATGAATAAAGAACAATTAAAATCTCTAGTAATAAAAACTATAGATGAAAATAGAGAAAAAATATTAAAAATAGGTCAAGGAATATATAAAAATCCAGAGTATGGATATAAAGAATTTAAAACTACAGAAGCTGTTTCAAACTTCTTTGAACAAGAATTAAACTTATCTGTAGAAAAAAATATAGCCGTAACAGGATGTAAGGCATATGCAAATACTAATAAAAAAGGCCCTCATATATCTATACTTGGAGAATTGGATGGCATATCATGTAAAGAACATAAAGATGCTAATGAAATAGGTGCTTCTCATACTTGTGGACACAATATTCAAATAGCTGGAATGTTAGGTGCAGCTGTTGGTCTAGTAAAAAGTGGTGTTTTAGAACATCTAGATGGTAAAGTATCTTTTATGGCTACTCCAGCTGAAGAATTTATTGAGTTAGAATATAGAGAACAATTAAAAAAAGAAGGAAAGATAACTTACTTTGGTGGAAAACAAGAGTTAATAAAAAGAGGTTATTTTGATGATATAGACATATCTATGATGTTTCACTCTTCTGACTTAGGGGAAGATAAAGCTTTAGTAGGTCCTGAGAGTAATGGATTTGTTGGAAAAAAAGTTAAATTTATAGGTAAAGAATCTCATGCTGGTTCTGCTCCACATGATGGTATAAATGCTTTAAATGCAGCAATGCTTGCTATAAACAACGTAAACGCACTTAGAGAAACGTTTAAAGAATCTGAAAGAGTTAGATTCCACCCTATCATCACAAAAGGTGGAGATATAGTAAATGTTGTTCCTGCTGATGTCCATATGGAATCATATGTAAGAGCTAGAACTATAAACGGTATGATTGATGCTAATTCAAGGATAAATAAAGCCTTAATGGCTGGTGGAATGGCAGTTGGAGCTGAGGTCGAAATAACTGAAATCCCTGGCTACTTACCAATATTACGATACAAAAATCTTGATAATTTATTTAAAAATAATCTTGAAGATTTAGGTCTAGAGGGAAAAATTGTTGATGGTGGAGACTTTACAGGTTCTTTTGATTTTGGTGATGTATCTCATATAATGCCTACTCTTCATCCTATGATTGGCGGTGTAAAAGGTGCTCTTCATACAAGAGATTTTGAAATGGTTGATGAAGATTTGGCTTACATAATCTCTGCAAAAGCAATGGCACTTACAGTTGTAGACCTTCTTTTTGATAATGCTAAAGATGCTAAAAACATATTAGATGCCTTTACTCCAGTTATGACTAAAGAAGAATATCTAACATTTTTAGAAAAACACGATAAAACTTTATAAGTATATTTTTATAGTACAAAAGATGGTATATGCCTTAAAAGCTATACCATCTTTTCTTACATTTCTCTTTATTTTTAGAATACCTTATTACCAATCTTTTACTTTTCCAATAAAATACATAGCATAAATCACAACCAAAATAAAACATATTATTCTTAGTAAAATCCCTAATATTATTTAGAAAAAATATAACAAAGAGATTGACCCTCACGTATAGTGATAGTATACAGTGGTAGTTAGGGATAGAGTTAATAAGTAAATACTATTTCTTGCAAATATAATATTAGCTAGGTCTCAATTACCAGAGTATGAAAGAAGGTGAATTAAAATGATGACAGTAAAACAGGTTTCTTCGATAACTGGTATTAGTGTACGTACTCTACAGTTTTATGACGAAATTGATTTATTTAAACCCACAGAAATAACGAGCGCTGGATATAGATTATATGATGAAAAAGCATTAGAAGTTTTACAACAAATTCTATTTTTCAAAGAACTTGATTTTACATTAAAAGAAATTAAAGTAATCATGGAAAATCCTAAATTTGATATGATTACTACATTTGAGAATCAACGAGAACTAATTCAAATAAAAAGGGATAGATTAAATGCTCTATTAGAGTTACTTGATAAACTTATAAAAGGAGAAAAATGTATGGATTTTAAAGATTTTAATATGGATGAATATTTTCGTATATTAACTGAGTTCAAAGAAACTCATACTGATGGAATTATCAAGCAATTTGGAAGTGTTGAAAACTTTGATGAAATGATTTCAGAAATGAAGTCTAATGAAAACAAAATAGCTGATATGGCAACTAAACAATATGGAAGTATCGAAAAATACACAAAAGCTATGGAAAGTAATCTTCAAAATTTTATATCTAATGGCTCTACTATTGACCAAGCAGAAGTATTTAACCTTATAAAAAAAAGTGATGATATTACAAAAAAACTTACAGAGAATCTAAGTAAAGATGTTACATCTTTGGATATTCAAGAATTAGTTGGAGAACTAATTTCCTTTACTAATAAAATTAATAATGGTATTGATATGGGAGATAACTATTGGTCTATTACGTCTGAAAATTATATATCAAATCCTACATTTATTGAAATTAATGATAAGAAATATGGAGATGGGGCATCAAAATTTATTGGGCTTGCCCTAAAAGCATATCTTGAAAAGTAACAACTTTACACTATAGTTATTATTTCATCTTATAGGTTGCTAATCCTATAAAGAATTAGTGCTAGCCCTACAAAGCTCACAAAAAGTAGCATCTGTAGATAATATAAATATTTACTGGTGCTACTCACTTTAAAACTTTTAAGACTCTGTTGAAGTATAAATATAAGTATGATATATTCTTTCTAACTATACAAATTTCTATTTTAATTTAAGGTGGTGAAAAAATGTTTGAAAAAATATTTAATGCAGGAAACCTAATTGTAAATAATTGGTTATACCCTATTCAAGACGGTTTTGTCTTGATTGATACTGGATATGAAAATGGTTTTAAACATTTCAAAAAACAAATATTCAAATCCAACATAAAAATCAAAGACATTAGATACATATTTCTAACTCATGCCCATGATGACCATGCAGGTTTTATAAATCAGATTTTAGAAGAATCTCCTAATACAAAAATTGTCATGCATGATAAAGCTTTAAAAGCTCTATATAAAGGGCAAAACTCTTTTATTGGTGGATGCACAAGTCATACCGCTTTTCTCTTTTGTCAAATTATGAAACTGTTTGGAAATGGTGGACATTGTTTTCCTACACTAAAGCAAGAGTTTGAAAAAAGATGTATTCTTATCTCTGACAATAATCTAAAAGAAATTGAAAAAGAATTAAATGGAAAAATCATAGAAACACCTGGGCATACTTCTGATTCAATTTCCCTACTACTTAATAATGGTACTTTATTTTGTGGAGATTCTGCAATGAATGGCTTCCCAAGTATTCATAAAATCACCATATTTGCAGAAAATAAAATGGAATTTGCTCAATCTTGGGAAACAATTATAAATACAAAACCCAAGATGATTTATCCTGGACATGGAAAACCATTTGAATGTAGCAAATTAGAACAGAATCTGCACTATATACATAAGATAACTTTATATCCTCTACACAATTCAAATGATATCCATAGATTTTTTCCACACTTTGAATAGAATATAGTAGAATCTAACTAATTTATACGATAGCATCCTTTTCCAGCTTCCTTTGCTGAATAAAGGGCTTCGTCTGCTTTACTATACAACTCTTCAAAATTGATAATATTTTCATCACAAATAGAGCATCCTAAACTGATATGAAATACATAGTTATCCCTTGATAAATCTTCCATATCATTTAATACTTCAAATAATTTTTCAAATCGTATCCTACACTTCTCTTCATCAGTTAATTCTACAGAATAGATAGCAAACTCATCACCACCTAATCTTAATGCAATACTATCATAAAACACATTTCTTATATTATCAGCTACAGCTTTTAGATAATAGTCTCCTACTATATGACCATAAGAGTCATTAATATATTTAAAATCATCTATATCAATAAGAATAAAAGCACCATATTTTTGTTTAGACATGAGTTTTTCAATCATCTCGACTCCAGAACCTCGATTATATATACCTGTCAATAAATCAATTTCCGATTTTTCTCGATACTTAATATAGTTTTCTACACTTTCAATACGGTCATTTAAAATAAAGAAATTGATACCAACAGATAAAAAATAAAATGTAACTAAATCGACTAGGTCTGCCATAAACATATCTATATCCTTTGCTATAAAACAACAGATACCATAAACTATAGAAATTATTGTTATATAAAGAATGATTCTCCAAGGTTTATCTAATATGAATAGAGGAAGTACACATATGAATACCATGATTGTAATTGAAGGTTCTGTTTTATCTAAAAAAGTTCCCATTAAAATACCCATTATCATAACTGGTGTTAATACTCCATAAAAAATACATGTTATATATTTAGTGTGTTCTTTTAAATAAAATTTACAAAGGATATGAAGAATAAGAAAATATCCAAATATAAGAAAAAATTCTGTATTAAAAGTAACTACTTCTGATAAAGTCAATCCAAATATAAGAACCATAGTTGAAATAGTAAGCCCTACTAGTGATAGGCCATTCAAACTATGGTAATTTCTAATTCTAATTTCAGACTGATACAAATCCATCTTCTTTGCTCTAAAATTTCTTAATAGTGTCTCTAGCATCATATCCTCCTTATGCATCACCTATACTTGCTTATGAATCATTTAATACTTCTATAGTACAAATACAATACTCTTATAAATGAAATCTTCTATTTCTGATTAATTTAAAAAGTGATTTAACTACAGTATTTTTTATAGTTTAAAGGATTTTTCTAAGAATTTATAATTATAAATGGTTTATATTCCCATTAGACTTTCTATAAAAAGATGCTAATATTAACATATATTTTAGATAAACCTACAAATATCTTAATTTTAATTTAATATTCCTTTACTTATTACTCGGATATATTATATCATTTCAATATATAAAAGTCATTAAAAAGCACCACTCTAGAAAGATATACATACATCTCTAAAAATTTATATTACTAATTTACATAAATTATCGGTATAGATAATTTTTATATTATATATATATTATAAAAAACTAATAATTGATTTTTTCTTTTCGATTTTGAATCAAATCTACACTCTAAGCATTCTAAAAGCTTAACATTTTATTAGATTATTACTTTAATAACTTAATCTTCCACTAGCTTTTTCTAAAATTTTATTTTAAAATTAAATTTAAAGTGTATATGTTATTCAAATACATTAGATATAATTCGTCATTAATTTACTTAAATCATATTTAATTAACACTACTCATACAGAAAATTCAGAAAATTACATTGATATAGTTAAAAGTTTATTTTATACTTTTTTTAGGACATATTGTGGACACGTCTTAAATCGACAATCATAATTTTAATTATAAATTTGACCACAATACTTATTTTTTAATTATTAGGGAGGGATATTATGAATGATAACGTAGTTAAGAAGAAAAATTTTTTTGACAGAACATTAAACAGAATAGAAACTGTTGGTAATAAACTACCAGACCCAGTTACAATATTTTTAGGACTATGTGTACTTTTACTTATACTATCTAGTATAGTTGGCTCTATGGGTATATCAGTAGTTCATCCTGGTACAGGAGAAACCATAAAAGCTGTAAATCTATTGACTGTAGAACAGCTTCAAATTCTTCTAGGAAATATAGTTAGTAATTTTCAAGGATTTGCTCCTTTAGGACTAGTTCTAGTAACTATGATAGGTGCTGGTGTATGTGATAAAACTGGACTTATGACAGCAACAATCAAAGCATCAGTAAGCAAGATTCCTGAAACAAAAGTAACTCTTGTTGTAATGACTATAGGTATGCTTGCCAATATTGCATCAGATGCAGGTACAATACTATTTCCACCACTAGCTGCACTTGTATACCTTGGTGTTGGTAGACATCCTCTTATAGGTTTATTTTCTGGGTATGCAGCAGTCTGTCTAGGATTTGCTGCAAATATTATGATAAGTGTCAATGATATACTTGCTGCAAGTTTTACAGTTCCAGCAGCCCAAATGATTGACTCTGGATTTCAAGCTAATGCAACAATGAACTTATTCTTTATGATAGCATCAACTTTTGTTTTAATACTGTTAGCAACATGGGTAACGGAAAAGATTGTAGCGCCTAGATTTGGTAAGTATGAAGGAAATGCAGAATTAGATGTTGATGGTAGTCTTAATGATGCAGAAAAAAAAGGTCTTAAAAGGGCTGGTATAAGTATATTAATATATGCAGCAATCATAATAGCTCTTAGTGTAATTGGTAAAAAACCATTCTTAGCTGACCCAGAAACAGGAGACTTACTATCAAACAATGCTCCTCTTATGAAAGGTATGGTACCTATAATAGCATTAGCATTTTTTATACCTGGTGTTGTATATGGAAAAACTATAGGTAAGATAAAAAAGGACAAGGATGTTGTCTCTATAATGGCTGGTGCAATGAGTGATATGGGTGGATATATAATACTAGCATTTGCAGCTTCACAATTTTTACAGTTGTTTACAAATAGTAATTTAGGTTTAATACTAGCTGTAAAAGGTGGAGAATTTTTAAAATCAGCAGGAATAAATGGACCTTTATTATTGATAGGATTTATTATCTTATCTTGTTTTATAAATTTATTTATAGGTAGTGCATCTGCAAAATGGGCTATCCTTGCACCTATATTTGTACCAATGTTTATGATGGTTGGATACAATCCAGCACTTACTCAAATGGCTTATCGTATAGGTGATTGTATAACAAATCCACTTAGTCCATTATTCCCATACTTCCCTATTATATTAGCATTTACGAGAAAATATGATAAAGATGCTGGTATGGGTACTGTAATCGCTAACATGTTACCATACTCAATCTCATTCTTAATAGTATGGACTATATTATTGATATTATTTATGGTATTTAATATTCCATTAGGACCTGGAATACTACCTTCATATAGTATGTAATTTAATTAAATCTTTCTAAAAGGAGAAAAATTTATGTTAGATAAAAATAGACTTATAAATAATTTTATGGATATGGTTAAAATTGATAGTCCCTCTAATCAAGAATTAGAAATGTCTAAATGGCTTGTAAACTACTTAAAAGAAAGAAATATAGATGCCATTATAGATGATGCTGGTGAAAAATATGGTGGTAATACAGGAAATGTTATTGCCTATATAAAAGGTGAAGAAGGAAGTAGACCTCTTTGTTTATGTGCACATATGGACCAAGTTCAACCTTGTTTAGGTGTAAAGCCTGTACTAGATGGTAACATAGTTAGAAGTGATGGTACTACTACACTTGGTGCAGATGATAAGGCTGGAATAGCTGCTATACTTGAAGCATTAGAACATGTTATTACAGAAAAAATCCCACATAGAGATATTTATCTTTGTTTTACAATCTGTGAGGAAGCTGGTATGCATGGTGTTAAAAACTTTAATCCTGACAACTTACCTTGTAAAGATATGGTGATTTTAGATTCTGGTGGAGCTATTGGTTCGATAGCATATAAAGCTCCTGCTCAGCAATCTATAAAAATCTCTTTTTATGGTAAGAAAGCACATGCTGGTATAGAACCTGAAAAAGGCATAAATGCTATATTGGTAGCTTCTCATGCAATAAGTAATATGCATATAGGCAGAATAGATTCATTAACTACTTCAAACATAGGTAAGATAGAAGGTGGTGGAGCTACAAATATAGTAACTGACAAGGTTACATTGACTGCTGAAATTAGGTCTCATATACCTGAAACTTTAGAATATGAACTTAATCATATGGAGAAGTGTTGCAAAGATGCTGCATCTAAATTTAATACTACTTATACTTTTGAGCATAATATGTCTTATCCTAGTTTTGAACTTAGTAGAGATAGTCATGTATTCAAATTGAGTGAAGAAGCAATAAGACAAGTTGGTGTTGTTCCAAATCCAATGGTAATTGGTGGTGGAAGTGATGCAAATATATTAGCTAATCTTGGATACAACTGTGCTATATTGAGTCTAGGTATGTATGATGTTCACACAGTTAATGAATACGTAAATATCGATGAATTGTATGATACTGCTAAAATAGTTTATCATATGATTAAATTATAAATATTACAACAGATATCTTAAAATTATAAAACTAAAAACCTATGTATTTTCAACTTTATAAGTTATATCTTAAAAGCTTGTTTTACATAGGTTTTAGTATTTTATATAATAATTTATTGCAGTAGTTGATGCAGTTTTTTAAAATAATATTTCAGTAATATTTTTAGGTCTTCCTCCACCAATGCTAGTTTCTTTTGCACATATCCTACCTAGGTCTGCACTCACTATTTTATTTAATATACGCCTTGCACTTCTTTCACTTACATTTAAATATTCTGCTAATTCTTTTGAATCATAAATCTTACTTTGCCTATTCTCACTTATAGCAATAATTTTTGCAACTGATTCACAACTCATTCCAGTCTTTTTAGATATATCTATTACTTTTTCATCAGACAACATTAAGGAATAATTTAATTCATTTTCTGAGGCTAAAGGACCTCTTATATTTTCATCTTCATCTACTAAATATATGCCAATTTCTTTTGAATCTATAGAGCGTCTTAATGCTTTATGTGCATTATTCTCAGCTTGATATGCAGTTACTCCAGTACCAATTCCTATACTAAGAGAAAATCCCATATCTTTTATATCTCTCTTCAGTTTAAATAACTTATCGTAGTTATACTCATTATCAGCTACTCCTTTATGAACAAATACAACATAATCATTTCTTCCAAATAAAAATAGGGAGCCTTGAATACTTCTCACATAGTTTACTACAAGCTTATCCATATCTGATTTTTTTATCATATCAGAATAATAGTTGTCTATCTTCTCTTTATAATCTATTATACTCAAGATTTCAACAGCAATTTGAGAAAATCTAGCCTTACTTAGAGCATATTCACTCTTTACTTTCTCATAACTTTCTTTGATTAATTGTATAGTAGCTTGTAGACGAAATACTGGATAACCTCTTTCTTTTAATTCATTATATACTGCTCCAAAACCAGTTAACATTATATCTGTCTTATTTTCTTCAAATAATTTTATATGCCATTCTACAAGCTCAGATTCTCCTACTTCCAAAGAAAACGGATTACAAAACACACTTGTAGCTTTTATATCAAATTCTTTAAGTGCATCTTCTACAACATATCTATCTACTACATCTATACTGAATTTATCTAACTTTATATCCTCACTTTTTATTGCCCAAAATGCCTTCATTATGCTTGTACCACTTCTTGGTACAAATGAATGTGGTTTGCTTATCTCATACTTAGATTTTATAAACTCATAAACTGCGCATCCTGTAAATATAATAGCATCACATTCATCTTCACATTTAGAAATAACTTCTATTGTATCTACCACTTTTTCTCTTACATATATTTTAGTTTCTAAATCACTGTCTATCTGTTTTAAATCATCCTTTATCTTAAACCCAGAGTCTGAAGGGCCTATAATACCCACTATCATAAACTTCGCTCCTAATCCATCAATTTTATACTTTCTAAAAATTATATCCTCATTACTTTCTATTTTTATTTAATTTATTATCTCACATTCTATATTTATGGTAAAGAACTTCTATACAAACATCTATAGTATTATATAGATAATTTTTCTACAAAAGGTAATGTCTATAGGAAATTAATCCTCAATTTAAAGCATATATTATTTCATGAAAAAATATATTTTAAAATACAAAAATAACTATGTAGATTTAAGATTAGATAAATTGATTTTATATCTATTCATTATAAAATATACATAGCTATTTCTATTCTGTTTAAAATATTCATATTTATTAGAATAGCAGATAATTTTTATCTAATTAATATTATCTTAATTTCATAACTATTCATCTGCCATACGATAGCCTACTCCAACTTCAGTCAAAATATACTCTGGTTGAGCAGGGTTTTTTTCTATTTTTCTCCTTATACTTGCCATAAATACTCTAAGGGACTGGTTTTCACTTTCATAGTAATTTCCCCAGACCTTATCTATTATAAATTTATGAGTTAAAACTCTTCCTGAATACTTAGACATTAATTCAATAATCTTATATTCAATTGGAGTTAAATGTATTTCTTTATCATTAATTAAAACAGTATGAATTTCATAATCTATCTTTAGATTTTTAACTTCAAAAACCTTTGGAGTATCATTGTTTATATTGCCTTGTTGAGCCTTATTTCTAAGAGCTACACGCACTCTAGCTAGAAGCTCTGTTACACTAAAAGGTTTAGTCAAATAATCGTCAGCTCCTCCATCCAAAGCCTCAACTTTATCTCTTTCATGTTCTCTTGCTGAAACAACGATTATTTTGTTATTTTTAGCACATGCTCTAACTCGTCCTATTACCTCAATTCCATCAATATCTGGTAGCCCTAAATCTAAAATTATTAAGTCTGGGTCAAGAGAATGTATAAGTGATATGGCGGTTCCTCCATTATCAGTCTCTACACACCTATAATTTTGAGTTTCAAGAGACACTTTTATAAATTTACAAATTGGCTTATCATCTTCTACAATTAGAACTAATGGCTTTATTTCCACTCGCCTTTCGCCTCCTCTTCACATATAGGTATACTAAATCTAAATGTAGCTCCTCCAGAAGAATTATTAAAAGCTATAATTTCTCCTCCATGAGCTTCTACTATAGACTTACATATCTCTAATCCAAGACCAATCCCTCTTCTTTCAAGATTTCTAGATTTATTCTTAGTATAAAATCTATTAAATATATTATCAATATCTTCATTTGGTATTCCTTTTCCATTATCTGAAACTGCAAATAGAACTTGATTTGACTCTTTATTTACAGTTAATTCTATTTTGGAATCTTTAGGTGTATGTCTTATAGCATTATCGATTAAGTTTACTAAAACTTGTTCTATTAATAATACATCTACATGAACTACTATTATTTCTTCTGGAATATTAGTTTGTATATCCCTATTATTAGCAAACTTTTTCACTCTTAGTATGGATTCTGCTATTATTTCATCAACAACCTCTGGTCGTTTTTCAATATCCAATTTGCCTTCATCTATTCTAGTCATACTAAGTATGTTCTCAACAGAATGAGTCAGCCAACTTGTATCTTCATATATATTTTTTACTAATTCTACTCTAGTTTCTTTGTCTATCATATCATCATTTTCAAGTATTGTTGAAGATGAACCTAATATGCTTGTAAGTGGAGTTCTTAAATCATGAGAGATTGATCTAAGTAAATTGCCTCTTAATCTCTCTCTTTCTGCCTCAAGATTAGCTTTTTTATTCTTTTCAAATAAATTTTCTCTATCGATTGCCAATGCAACCTGTGTCGAAACAGCTTCTAACAATATCTTTTCATTTTCTGTAATAATATCTATTTTAAAACATGCAATACCTATAACACCAAGTACATTCGATTCTTGACCTTTTATAGGAAAATAGTATGCACTACTCTTTTTACAATATTTTGTTCCGATTCCAACTGGTTCGCCTGTCCTAAAAGCTTCTTTTATAGCTTCCTTTTCTAATACTGAATGGAATATGTTCTCACTCCCATCATTGTTACAAATATAGATACTTGGCTTACCTAAATTATTATCGCCATCTGAAATGGTTACTATAACAGTTCTATTTAACATGTTTACCAAATTAGTCCCACAAAACTCAATAATTTGATTCTTATTTTTTGCTTTAAGTAATGTTTTATTGTTCTCATAAAGCAATCTTATCATTTTTTCTCTTTTATGAGAAAGTCTCACTTCTCTTTTTATTCTAGAAGTTAGAGTACTTGTTATAATGGCTGCCATCAGCATAATACAAAATGTCATAGGATAATCTTTCCTATAAGCTAAAAAAGTATATAATGGGTGTGTAAAGAAAAAGTTAAATGATAGCACTCCTATTACTGAAGAAAGTATTCCAAAAAAATACCCATAGGTTATACTTGTAGCAAACAGCACACCTAATATGTATACCAATATAATATTAGATTCATTAAAACCTACCTTTTCAAAAACTACTGATATTCCAGTAGCAATCATCATAACCAATATAGTTTTTATGAAGTCCTTAATAATCACCTTTCTACTGAGATAATCATCTTCATCATAGTCATACTCTTTTAAGTCTTCATGATGTAGTCGTTCCTTTTTCATCTACTACAATTCCTCCTTATTGTTACTGTTTAAATTGGCTCTATTGTATATAATACAATTTTATCATAATAAATTCAATCAATACATTTAATTAGTTTATTTAAATTACTAAAAGGTGCTGTCTTAAAATGAAAGTAAATCTCTATTTCAAAACAGCACCTCTATATATTTAAATTACTAATTTTATTTTATACTTAAATCATTAGTTTATTCAACTTTATAAATTATAATATCTTAATATTTGATTTCTAGAACATTTTTATCCAACGAGCATAAATATAAAGTGGGCACATATACCTGCACATAAACCACCTATTGTATGTGAAAGTATTGCTTTACCAGCTAATGGTCTTGCTTCTAAAGCATCCATCATACCTATGTGTGTACTTAGGTATCCACTCCAACACATACCCATAGCTGTAAATACTGCTATATCATTAGGAGTTATAGCACCTGATTTTATAAATTCTGGTACTAAAGATATCGCTGCTCCAACAGCTCCTAATGCAGTTACAGGGAATGCAATTGCTTCTGGTGATGTGAATCCAAATAATGGTTCTATTATGAAGCTAATTTTATCACCAATAGCAGGTAATAATTTTATACCTTCATATGCAGCTCCTGTGTAAACAGCCTGACCTGTAGCAGGGTCTGTAGATGGTCCAAAAGTTAATAACATAACTAATGTACAAACTACTAAAACTCCTGGTATTATAGCCATACCCATTTCAACACCTAGCTTACCACCTTCAAGTATAGCATCCAATCCTCTTTGGAATACATTACCATCTCTTATTTCTCTAAACTCTTCAATTTTTGTACCTTTTTCATTTACTTGTTTTTCAGTATCGCTTTTAGGGTCATAATTATAATACTTTTTAGTAAAAGTCAACATAATTCTAACACTAATAATACTACCTATTATTGCCCCAACATTACCTATTATAGCTGGTAGTACATATTCTTTACCTTGAGCTATCATGAAAGTTGTTACAATAAGCCCCATACCAAAGGCTGTTCCTAAGTTACATAAAGCAGGTATCTGATACTTCTTAAAATATTGTGTAAATGTTTTGTCTTTAGCAAATGGTATAATAGCTGGATTATCAGATAAATATGTTGCAACTACTCCTGCTATACTAGCACCAGGTAAGCCCCATATAGGTCTCATAAGACCCTTAAATATCTTATTAACTAAAGATATTACTCCGAATTCTGAAAGCAATGCACTAAGTGCACCTGCAAGAACTGCCATCGCCATTATTAAAAATACTGTATCTAATAAAAGCGCATGTGCTGTACTCATTATTACTTTAAACATCATACCTGCACCCATGATGCTTCCTACATATCCAAATCCTACCGCCAATAGTACAATAAATACGAAGGTTTCCATACTTACTGCCTTGACTCTTCTCTTATCCGACAGCTTTTCCATCTTGAAATCTTCCCCCTTTTCAATTTAAATTAAGGTTTCTAGCATTGGTACAAATTTTTTGGTACAAACTGAACACTAAAACTTACATCTGTAATGCAAGTTGTCAGTTTTTTGAAATAAAAAAAAACTATTTCTATAGAATAAGAATATCTTTTCTAATTTAGATATTCTTATTCTATTTTATGTTATTATATTATCATCCTTTTACCTAAAAGTCAATTTTTTCTATTTTTGTGGCTTAATTTTATTTATACCCTTCTTATATTTTTCATTTTCTTTTATTTTGGTAAACATTCCATATAAATTTACTTTTCTAAATACTGTAGTTATAAATACCAGCCCCAACGCAATTGAACTTGCACAGGATAATGTACTTACACCATACTCTACTGCTTTGATATAATTATTTGTCAAAACAGAATACATAGTATTATATATTCCATAACCTGGTACTAATATTATTAGACAACATACACTTAATGTGGTCGCTGGAGTCATATAAATTCTAGCACATAACTCACAATATATTGCAAAACATACTGTAGCTATAAAGAAACATAAGTTTTCTGTCACACCCATATTCAAACAAAATTTATATGAAAACCAAGCGATACTTCCACCTATACCAGATAGTATCAAATTCTTTCCTTTCATATTAAATAGCACTCCAAAGCTTAAGGCTGTAAAAAAAGCTGCTATTACCTCTATAAACAAATGCATTTATATCCCCCCTAACTTGAAGTACAATCCAAGTACCAAAAACATTCCTACCGCTATAGATACACCTATAAAAAATACTTCTGCTAACTTTGCAAGACCAGAAATCAATTGTCCATCTAATAAATCTCTTAAAGCATTAGTCAGTGCTAGACCAGGTACTAATAACATTATCGCTCCTGCTATCAGATGGTCTATTGTCTTTATAAACCCAAGCTTCAAGATTATAATAGAACAAAGAGCTATAATAACTGCTCCGATTGCATTTACAAAGAAGTCATTTAATGATGATTTATTTAAGTACATAGTAACAAACTTAGTCAAAATCCCCACAGTAAATGCGGCTATAAACTCCTCTATATTTCCTCCAAATAGTATCGAAAACGTCGCTGCTGCAATGCCTGCAAAAAATATTGTTATTAAATCTGAATAGTAATTATCTTCACTTATCTCATCTAAAATTTTTTCACATAATTCAATATCTAAATTATTTATACTTATTGCCCTTGATAATGAGTTAACCTCATGAACCAAGTTTAGGTCTACCCTTCTTGAGCTTATTCTTTTAATTGCTGAATGTAATTTTCCATCTACAAACACAGACGCCATTACAGCTGTTGGGGTCGCAAATACATCTACATGGTCTATTCCAAAAGATTGACATATTCTAGCTATCGTTTCTTCAACTCTATAAGTTTCTCCTCCACTTTGCAACATAGCTTTACCTGCGTTTGAGGAAAAGTTTAAAATTCTATCTATATCCACAAAACATATCTCCCATTCTTTTATAGTATTATTCATATTTTATTACAAGATATTATTTATTTAAACTATTTTAAATAAACAATATCCAATATTTACATTTTATGAAAAAACTTGTTTTTTATGCTTGTCAAAACTAAATTTTAAAGTTGTTTACAGCATAAAATGGCTGAATTAATATATAACAAGCACTTTCAACCATTGATATAATCTTTTAAATTGTATAGTATTCTCTTCAATAAAACTATGTACTTTCTAATTTTTTGTTTTTTAACTTTCACGAGTTTTACTTTAATTTGATAGTTATATATTGAAATGTATTTAAAACTTATATTTATTTATATAACAACATAATATCCTAACTAAATCCATAAAAATCTATATCTAGTATAATGCAACTCTTATTTTAACACCATCCATTACACAAAACAACATATTAAAAAGTAAAATACAAAATATCCACTATAAACCTTATTTTAATACCAAATATATATTATAATATATTTAATATAACTTAAGTATAACTTAAATATAAAGAAAGGAGGCAATATATGCTAAGAAAAGATAAGGTTCTATTATCACTACATAAATTATGTGAAAATATAACTTTAAAAGACCTTCAATCAGAGAAAGCAGGATTTACTACAATAGAAGTTGCTAATAATTCATCTCTTGATAGAAGTAATACCAGTAAAGAATTAAATAACCTATTTAATGAAAAGAAAGTTATAAAGATACCTGGCAAACCCATTTTGTTTTTACATGCTGGTATTATTGAAAATTTAATTGGTCATACTTTAGACAACTCTGAGTTTTCCATAAGTAATTGTAATGAGCTACTTAAATCAAGTAAAAATGATTCAGAAGATATTTTTTCAACATTACTTGGACATGATTCTAGTCTTAAACTAGCTATAGAAAAAGCTAAATCTGCCATACTCTACCCTCCAAAAGGTCTTAACACATTACTCATAGGACCTACTGGTGTTGGAAAAAGCACATTTGCTGAAACAATGTATAAATATGCTGTAGAAAGTAAAGTCTTTTCTTCTGAAAGTAAATTTGTTGTATTTAACTGTGCTGAATATGCAGAGAATGCTAACTTACTCTTAAGTAATTTATTTGGTTATGTTAAAGGCTCTTTTACTGGTGCTAATAAGGATAAATTCGGGATAGTCGCACAGGCTGATGGAGGTATATTATTCTTAGATGAAATACATAGATTACCCCCAGAAGGTCAAGAGATGCTTTTTCTTTTGATGGACAAAGGCATATACAGACGATTAGGAGAATCCGACATCGTACATAAAGCCACTGTTTTTATTGTGTGTGCCACAACAGAAGATATACATTCTTCACTACTTGGGACTTTTTTAAGAAGAATCCCAGTTACAATTAACCTACCTGCTTTACAGGATAGGTCCTTAAAAGAAAGATTATCTCTTATTAAATACTTCTTTATTATAGAATCCAAATATACCAATGCAACTATAAGAGTTCACAAAGATGTCATTAAATCTTTACTTCTTTATGATTGTTTTGGTAATATAGGTCAACTTAAATCTGATATACAACTTATGAGTGCAAGAGCCTTTTTAAATTATAAGACTGGTCTAAAAGAAAATATAGAAATAGATTTGTCTCTTGTTCCTGATTATATATACACTGGTCTTTTAAAATTGAATGAAAATCGCAGTAATCTAAATAAATTATCAGAACTTGATTACATGCTTTTTTATGAATTTAATGGTAACAATTTGGAGGTTGAGTATACAAAAGAACTCTCTAAATACAATATAGATACACAAAACAATGGGTTTAAATATTCTACAGAGATTCCTTATCTAGAAAATGACATAAGGAGTATGTTTATAAATTACATGGAAAAATACTCTACAAAGTTACTTTCAATATCTTCAGTAACTCATTCTGATTATACAAGTAATGAAATTTTCAAGGTAATTAATCCAAAGATTTACTATGCTGTTGAACACTCTTTAAAAGAAGCTGAAAAAATATCGAGAAACAAATATACAAAACAAACTTATATTGCTCTTTCAATGCATATAAGTGCACTTATAGAAAATATAAATCAAGACACATATAACCCTAAATACAATCTATATAATGATAAAATTTTCTCAGATAAAGATTTAAATCTAGCTAAAATAGTTTTAAGTATAATCGAAAATGATTTACAAACATCACTACCTAAAGATGAAGTAAAATTTATATCTATGTTTCTAAATAGCACATACCTTGAACCAAATAATCAATCTGAAAGTATAGGTGTTATAATACTTGCTCATGGAAATTCAACAGCAAGTAGTATGTGTGATGTAGCAAATTCATTACTTGGTACAAACCACTGTAATGCAATTGATATGCCTCTTGATGTAAAGGTAAGTACTATACTTGATAAAGCTATAGAATTGGTAAAAGAATGCGATGAAGGTAAGGGAGTACTTCTTTTAACAGATATGGGTTCTCTCATAGCTTTTGGAGAACTTATTTCAGAAAAAACAAAAATTAAAACACGCTCTATTGAGATGGTATCTACTCCAATAGTTTTAGAGGCAGTAAGAAAAAGTACACTACCAGAAATGACTTTGGATGAATTGGCTAATTCTTTAAGCTCTTTAAATCCATATATTGGGCGAGCTGCAATTGATTCAACAGAAATAAATTATCCTGAGAAGTCAAGAGAGTATGCCATAATAACGACTTGTATAACGGGTTATGGTTCAGCTATGAAGATAGCAGATTTTATAAACTCTTCACTAAAAAGTATTAATAAATACAGTATTAATTTAGTTCCTCATAATATAGAGAGTTTTAAAATGTATAGGAATAAATTTAGTAACACTAAAATTTTGGCAGTTGTTGGCAGTGTAGATTTTAATGTGGCTAATACCCCATTTATTCATATAGAAGAACTCCTAAATGGGTATGGTCTAGATATGTTGAACAAAATAATAGAAGGTACATTTAATGCCAATAGCATTACTAACATAAAAGAAACAAATTTATCATATAACAGCCTAATAATAAACTTTATGTCTCAAAACTTAGAGCTTTTAGACTCTGTTAAATTATTCAATTACGTCAATTCATCATTATTTTCAATAATAGAATTGATAGATGAAGGTCTAAAAAGCAAGTTTAAGTTAGGATATATACTTCATTGTTCTTTTATGATAGAAAGATGTTTTAAAAATACAACTTTTCCATATAATAACATCACTGAGTTAATCAGCGAAAATTATGAACTGTATAATTTAATACATGAGGCCTTTAAGCCAACAGAAGCTTACTTTAATGTCTTGATACCAGATGAAGAAATTGCTTATATAATAGATATGATTAATGAGTATCTAAATAAATAAAACTTACAGCACCTACTTTGTGCATGTTAATTAATATATGAAATGGAGGATGAGATTTTGAAAGAAAAAATAAAACAGTTAACAATACTTGCATTAATTTGTATATTTATAACTCCTGGATTTGCATCTGCAGATGCTCCACCAGTACCAAACTCTTCAAGAGCTGCACTACTTATAGACCAGAAAACTAAAAGAATATTATTTGAAAAAAATAGCGATGAAAAAATGCCTCTAGCAAGTTTAAGTAAAATGATGACCTTTTTACTTGCAATAGAAGCAGTCAATAAGAATCAGGTAAAGGAAACTGATATGGTAAAGATAGACAAGTCTACAGCTTCAGTAGGTGGTTCTACTTGTAAACTTAAAGATGGTGATGAAATATCTTTAGGAGAGCTTATGCAAGGTCTTATGCTTGTATCCGGAAATGATGCTGCTATGGCTATAGCTAAACATGTTGGTAAAACTGAGAAGAATTTTGTAAATATGATGAATAAGAAAGCTGAAGAAATAGGAATGCTTGATACGTATTATTTTAATCCAAACGGACTTCCTATATATACTGACCCAGAGCATAAGGAGCCACCTATTGAAAATATATCAACAGCTCACGATATAGTTGCACTTGGAAAGTATATGTATGACCATTATGAAAGTCAAGTTACTAGAATAACTACTATGCAAGTATATAATGATACGAAGAAAGATTTTACACACTATAACACAAATCCCCTATTAGTTTCAGTACCTGGTGTTGATGGAATAAAGACAGGCTATACAGATAATGCTGGTTATTGCCTTGCATTTTCTATGATGGTACCTAAGGATGATAAAAATGAAAGAAATCATAGATTAATAGGAGTTGTTCTTGGTGATGGTAATAAGAAGAATAGAATTTCTTCTTCTGCTACTTTATTAAAGTATGGTAAAGACAATTTCCATTCTAAGAAGATAGCTCATAAGGGGGACATTATAGAGACTCCTTGTGTTGATGGTGTTGATGATTTTAAGATAACTGTTAAAGTTGATAAAGATTTGTATGGGGTTGTTTCCGATAATGAGAATATACACCCTAAGATAGTGTTTAAAAATATGAGTTATCCTATTCATAAGGGAGATATTGTTGGTGTTGCAAAGTATTACAATGATTCTGGCAAGTTTGTTGGAAGTGTTGATGTTAAAAGTGAAAGCAATATAGGATGTATTCCTTTGAAGGATAAGATTAAGATTAAGGTTGCTAAGATAAATAGAAAGCTTGAGGTTAAAAATTCTGTTTGTTTTAAGGCTTAGGTTAGATGAGATTTATGAGAGACTCCACTTTATGGTGGGGTTTTTTGTTTTATACAAAAAATTAAAATAGTGGCAACAATTGAGGATGTGAGGGAGAGTTGCCACTATTTATATAGGGTATTATATTATGTTTTTAAGCTAGTTTTACTATCTTCTATGTTTATATAATAACTCTTGTGTGTGAATTTAATAGATAATTCATATGAAAATTATGTGAAGTTTTAGTTATAATTTTTTAGTCTTATCTAAAATTAATTAAAATAAAAACTTTTTTTTAGTTAAATTAAACCTATTTTATTTTTTATTGTATCATCAATAATATCTTTTATATTAATATATCTTCTTAATTTAGTATTTTACAATAAAAAATATTACTGGAATTAAAAATTTCCAGTAATATTTAATAATCAAAAACCTATTTGTAAAAATATATCATTTAGTAATGAGATATTAAAACTATTTAACAAAATTTGCGAACTTAGCTATTAATCTCCCAATTGTTGATATAGCACTTGAACTTGAATCTTCTTCTACTTTATATGTCTTTCCATTTTCTAATCCTGTTATTGATGTTCCTGTTAATTCTGCTTTCTCTGATTCTTCTCCCAGTGTTCCATCTGCTTTAGTATACTTCTCAACTCCATCTACTGTTACTTTGTATATCTTTCCTGATGTTAATCCTGTTATTTCCTTATCTCCTGCTGTTGCTCCTGCTACTGAACCTTCTCCTATTACTACTTTCTCTGCAACTGGTGCTACATATTCCTCTACTTTATATGTCTTTCCATTTTCTAATCCTGTTATTGATGTTCCTGTTAATTCTGCTTTCTCTGATTCTTCTCCCAGTGTTCCATCTGCTTTAGTATACTTCTCAACTCCATCTACTGTTACTTTGTATATCTTTCCTGATGTTAATCCTGTTATTTCCTTATCTCCTGCTGTTGCTCCTGCTACTGAACCTTCTCCTATTACTACTTTCTCTGCAACTGGTGCTACATATTCCTCTACTTTATATGTCTTTCCATTTTCTAATCCTGTTATTGATGTTCCTGTTAATTCTGCTTTCTCTGATTCTTCTCCCAGTGTTCCATCTGCTTTAGTATACTTCTCAACTCCATCTACTGTTACTTTGTATATCTTTCCTGATGTTAATCCTGTTATTTCCTTATCTCCTGCTGTTGCTCCTGCTACTGAACCTTCTCCTATTACTACTTTCTCTGCAACTGGTGCTACATATTCCTCTACTTTATATGTCTTTCCATTTTCTAATCCTGTTATTGATGTTCCTGTTAATTCTGCTTTCTCTGATTCTTCTCCCAGTGTTCCATCTGCTTTAGTATACTTCTCAACTCCATCTACTGTTACTTTGTATATCTTTCCTGATGTTAATCCTGTTATTTCCTTATCTCCTGCTGTTGCTCCTGCTACTGAGCCTTCTCCTATTACTACTTCTGTTGATTTTGCTGGCACTACCACATCTATCTCTGCTGTATCTGCTGTTTTACCACTTGATATATGTGTTACTGTAAACACTATTTTTACTGTTTCTTCTGCATCTGGTGGTATTATTGTTCCATCTTTCTTTATTACAGACTCATCACCTGCTGATTTTATTTCTATTTTATATCCACTTGCTACTGTTGGCATAGTTAATTTAGTCGCATCTTTTACTGGTGTAGTTACACTTGTTACTTTTGCTGCCTCATTATTTACTGCTGTCTGTAATTCTTCATCAGTTGATTTAGCTGGTACTATTACAGAAATTTCCTTTGTATCTGCTGTCTTTCCACTTGATGTATGCGTTACTGTGAACACTAATTTTACTGATGTTGCTGTATTTGGTGGTAATATTGTTCCATCTTTTTTTATAACACTCTCATCACTTGATGATTTTATCTTTATTGTGTATCCACTCGATACTGATGGCATAGTCAGTTTAGTTGCATCTTTTGCTGGTGTAGTTACACTTGTTATTTTTGCTGCCTCATTATTTACTGATGTTTGATTAGAAGAACTTCCTCCTGAAGATGAACCTCCTCCATGTGAACCTCCTCCACTTGATGAACTTCCTCCTGATGAATTAGAACTTGGACTATTTCCACTTATTGTTGGAGAATTATCTCCCTTAACACTACTTATTGAGCCCTTATTATCTATAGTAGTTCCTTTAGAATTATTTGTAACTGTAGTTATCTTTCCACCATTAGTCACTTTTACTTGGCTTGCTCCAGATGCTACTGTTAAACTACCAATCTCACCTTTAGAATTATTCTCTATCTTAGCTCCATTTTTATCATTAACCTTTAAGTTAGTTATTTTTCCATAGTTAATGAAAGTTCCATCTTTTACATCATCTATAACTGCATCATCTACTTTTGCATAGTTGTTTACATCCCCATTAGGCATGTTTATAGTTACAGTCTTTGTATATGTACCATTTAAGTTTACTGTTACTGCTTTATCAGTTTGTATTGTAAATGCTTCTTTAACCTCACTGGTTGGTTTAAAGTTTATAACATCATTTGCAGTAGCTTTATCTACAGCTGATTTTAACTCAGAAATTGTCTTAGCTTCAATTGTACTTACTTCTTGTAATGACTTCATTTCATTGAATGCTGTCTCATTACCATTTCCACCGACTTTAGTTATTTTATCAAAACTCTTAGAGTTAACTACAGATTTTTGTGAAGCTGATAAATTTTTTCCAACTAAAACTACTGGTGATTGATTCTTAGCACCTAATACACCTACTGCTAATGCATCTATAAGTTGGTCCTGTTTATTCATACCATCTTTAGTCACATAAGCATTTTTTAAATCTGTATTCTTATAGAATTCTTTTACTACCTTTGCATTCGTATCATTTCTATCTGTTCCACCTAATCTTGTACTATTTGGTAGTTTATTTTTAATAGCCTCAGAAACCGAACTCTCTCCACCTACTACATAAGATTGAGTTATCCCTGCATCCTTTATAAATTTATCTGCTACTGCTGTTCCATTTTTAGAATCAGCAAGTATTACTGGCATATTGTTTTGTGCAGCTGGTGCTCCCACACTTACTGCATCTGCAAGCCCTTTTTCACCATTAACTACAGCTATTTTCTTAACATCACTTATAGCATCTAATCTCTTAGCTAATTCTAAAGATGTTTGGTATCTTTCAGCTCCAGAGATTCTCTCAAAAGATATTTTTAAATCTTTTATTTGTTTTTCTATATTTGTACTTAATACAGAAGTTCCACCTATCAAGTATACTTTTTTAGCTTTTAATCTTTGTATTTCTGCTTTTGTCTTATCATTTAATTTATCTTTACCTGTTAAAAGTATTGGAGCATTTTTTGCCTTTGCAAATGGTGTTGCAGATAACGCATCTGCTATAGATGAGTCATTTACTATTACTACCTCATCTGCATTTTTCCATCCATCTTGACTTATTTTAACAGCAGTCTCATATCTTTCTTGTCCCGTTAAATTTGTTGCTACAGTTTGTGCACTAGCTATACCTGCTGTTGAACTTCCAGCTATCATTGTAACTGTAAGCATGGCAGCAATCTTCTTTGGTATTTTCATTGTATTTTTCCCCCTTGTCCATTTGATAACATTTAAATTTTTTAATTCTGTTCCCGTTCTAATTCTAAGGGATACTTAATGCTTGATTTTAAAGAGGTTTTCTAACTATAATGATTTTATAATTAATATATAATTTATTTACTATTTTTTTACATTATAGTTATTATAAGGAAATAAAGAAGTTTTCTAATTAATTGAAAAATTAGTAAATTTAGACTTTAACGTAGATTTAATTTTTTTGTTAATGAATTGTAGTAAAAGAGAGGATTTTACATAAAAAAAGTAGCCCTTAGAATTAAAAGTGCTACTTTTTTTACAAATAAATTTTATTATTTATACTTGTAATTATATCTTATAAAACCATTTTTTTCCATATGAAAAATAAATAATTATGATATTTTTTTAATTATTCTTTATATTTATATTTTAATTTAAATTACTTTTATAAAGATAATATAAAATTCTATCATTCCTTCACAAATTTCAACCCTGTATTCAAAATTATTTTCTTCAAGTATAGTTCTTACTATAGTAAGACCAAGACCTGTGCCAGAAAGTTCTTTACTTCTCGACTTCTCTAAAACATAAAAAGGCTTCCAGATATTCTCTATATCATCTTCCATATCATAATCTATACCATTTTTTATAGATAATACAACATTCTCATTCTCTTCAAAAAGATTAATCTCTATTTCATTATTACTAGTATACTTTATCGCATTACTAATCAAATTATTAAATACTATATCTATACTATCTTTATCTGAACTTATTACAAAGTCTCTATCTTCTATACTACACTTAACACTTATACTACCTTTATCAATCAAAAGTTCATAGTTGTTTAAACTTTTATATAATCTTTCCTTTAAATCTACTGGATGCAAATTAACTTCTCTCTTCTCATATTTTGCCCAGTACAAAAGAGTATTTATTGTATTAGCCATATTTTCTGCCTGTTCAATTATTGTATCAGTATAAGTACCATCATCTAGCCCATCTTTCATACCTATAGCATATGCTTTTATGAGTGCTATTGGAGTTTTCATTTCATGAGATGCATCTGATATAAAAGATTTTAGATTCTTATTTCTCTTATTCAATTCATTATGTGCTTTCTCAAGCTTTACACTCATTATATTTATGCTATAGGCTAATTCTTCTATTTCATCATTAGTTTTTATAGATTCAGTTCTAAAATTCAATTCAGATATATCTTTAGATAGAAGTTTTAGCTTTTCCATAGGTCTTATGATTCTATTTGATAATATAAATATAAGTATAGTTATTATGATTACTGAAAAAATACCCATAATTATATTAAATCTATTTACAATACTAATAGTTTCTTCAGAATGTTCTATAGGTATAGATATAGCAAACAAGTAATTATCTTTCTTCATAAATTTTACAAGTAAACTATATTTGGTTTTACCCTGATTATATATTTTATTTATACTTTTATTATCAATGTTTTTTAAGCTATCTTCTTCAATCCAAAATTTATTTAAACTTAGACCTTTCTTCCAAAATGCATTTAATAAATCATTATTTATTTTATCTATATTGCCCTTATCTTTGTAATCTTCATTTAATTCTATATATACTATATCTGTATTATTTTTTTCTTCAATAGAATCAATATCTGACTTTAATCTGTTTATGTCTTTATGTTTGATTTCATCTGCAATATTATCCAATATATTTCTTTTTTCATGTAAATAATATCTATGAATAAACATACTATTTATAGCTATCGACATCACATATACAACCACAACTACTATGGATATGCTTATGGACAGTTTTTTGTTTAGTTTAGTCATTAAAGTCCTCCAAACTATACCCTAATCCTCTATAAGTTTTTATTATATCTTCTCCTATCTTCGCTCTTAATCTCCTTACATGTGTGTCTACTGTTCTAAAATCTCCATCATAATCCAAGCCCCACACTAAATCTAAAAGTTTTTCTCTAGATAAAACAATCCCCTTATTATTGATTAGGCAGTGCATTAATTCTAATTCTTTTTTAGTCAATGGTAGTTCATTGCCACTTTTAAAAACTTTATTTGAACTAAAATCTATTTTTAAATCTTTAATATTGATTGTATTCTTATAATTTACTAGTTTCTTCGCTCTTATTATTAAAACTCTAGGGTCAAATGGTTTTTTTATGTATTCATCTGCTCCTATATTAAGTGCCTCTATCTCATCTTCACTTTGACTTTTGGCAGTCAACATAAGCACTTTTGTGTTACTGTTTTCCTTTATTTCTTTGCAAACCTCTATTCCATCAATTACTGGCATCATCCAGTCTAATATCGCTAAATCTATCTTATTCTCATAAAAAATATCTAAAGCTTCTTCCCCATTTTTTGCAGTAAGTACATTGAAATTTTCTTTTTTGAAATATGCACAAAGTATCTTAAGCATACTAATTTCATCATCAGCAATTAATATATTCATCTATTCACATCCCTAAAATTTATTATCATATTACATATTATATCCATTGCTTCAATTATATAAAATATATGTTACAAGAAGTTTACAATTATTTATAATATATTAATTACATGTAATTGCTATCTTTTTAAATCAACTTAAATTTTCATGTACAAATAAAAAAGTACCTCATCTAGATTAAAAATCTTTCTGAGGTACTTTTTAAAAGATTATATACTCTGTATAATGTGTATAATCTTAAAAATTACTCTATTATGAATTTAATTTACCCTAATTACTATACCTTTTATTACTACTTCTATTATAAATTTAATCAATCTATTTATAATCCTCTTTGACACATACAGTATATACATTTATTTAAAATAATCCCACAATACCTGTAATAGCTCCCACTACTATTAATATAAACATTATTTTTATTGGAGAAAGTCCTTTCTTTAAGGCAAAAAGTACTAATAATGTAAGTACCAAAGGAATTAATCCTGGAAATATCTTATCAAGTAAATCAGTTTGAAGACTAAATTTAAAATCTCCACTAGTATAACTTATTGGTGTGGATAAATTAATAAATCTACCTACAAGTCCTCCCATAACTAAAGTCCCTAGTATAGAAGCTCCCTCTATAACCTTATTTACTATCCCACCTTGAAGTATGCTTTCAACAGCTTTTTTACCGTACTTATATCCATTTGTCCACATTCCATAAGAAATTGAAGTCATTATTACATATTGAGCTATTACAAATAATATAGGTCCTGCAATTGATGCTCCTCCCTCAGTTAAACCAATACAAACAGCTAACACTATTGGTGTTATAACTCCCTGAGTTAAAGTATCACCAATACCTGCTAATGGACCCATCAAGCCTGTTTTTATTGCATTCATACCATCTCCACTTATCTCATCTGCACCATTAGCCTTTTCTTCCTCCATTGCTATTGTTATTCCATGTATAACACATCCACATATAGGCTCTGTATTAAAAAATGCCAAATGAGTTTCAACTTCTTGTTTTAACTCTTCTTTATCTGGATATAGTTTTTTAAGTACTGGTAACATTGAATGTGAAAATGCTGTTGATTGTAATCTTTCATAATTATAATTAGACTGCGCAAAGAAAAACCATCTTAACCATGATTTTATTACATCCTTCTTGCTTAACGTTTTCTTAGACACTTCACTTTTTATATCTGACATAATATTTTCCCCCTCTCATGTATTTAAGATGTAGCACTATCTTTTCCGTACTTGATTGAAGTAATTGTAAGAGCAAGTATTACCCCAATAACAGATATTACTATTATATCTACTTTAAAATAAACAGCCATTAATATCCCTAATATGAAAAAAGGCATAGTAAATTTATTACCAATCAATTTTAAATTCATAGCAATTCCAAGCGCTGGTAACATAGCTCCAATTACATTAAATACATGAAGTACATTATCATTCATTACTTCCAACATCCCATCTATGGCATTTGGTCCAAAATAAACAACTAATAATGCAGGTATAAAACTCATTGCAAATAATAGTATTTGTGGAGGTACTATGTTTATAAATGCTACTTTATCAACATTTCCCTTTTGAACCTCCTTATCAGCCCAATGTGCAAAAAAAGAATTTACTGTCATCTTTCCAATCCAAAGAACCGTTGCAACAGTACCTAATGGAACTGCTATTGCCATTGCAGTACTTACATCTAGCTTAGATGCTATAGCTAAAGCAGTCCCCACATATCCTGCAAAAGCTGGGTCTCCCATTTGAGCCCCCCCTGCTGATATAAATCCCAAATATATCATATTTATACCTGCTCCTATAATTGCACCTTGAACAGGGTCTCCTAATATAATTCCTGTTACAAATCCAGCTAACAAAGGTCTATTCCATGTAAAAAATCCAACATAAGTCAACCATGGACTCCAAGAAAGATAATAAAAAATTGCTATTAATACTGCCTGAATTAATGAAATTTGCATAGACTTCCTCCTTATCTACTCCTAAAGATTCACAAGATAGTATTTTTATAATAACGTTCCTACATCAATTTTTTTTGCATCTGGTACTATTTGTATAAAACACTTAATATTCTTTGATATTAGTTCTTTAAATATTTCTTTTTCTTCATCTGATACAGATATATTTTTATAAAAACTTCTTCTTCCAAGTCCAGCTCCCATACCTCCAACATTTAACTCTTTTAAATCTACTCCATTATTTACTAGACCCAAAATAGTTTTAGGGTATTTAACTAAGACTATTAAATTTTCATCCCCATTATATGATTTTAATACCTCAGCACCTGATTCTACATCATGTACCTCAACCTTAACAGTTGATGGTGCTGCCATTTGTAAAACTTGAACTATGAATGGGTCTTTTACAACCAAATCGTCTACTATTATTATCCTTTTTGCTGATGTAATCTTACACCAAGCAGTAATAACCTGACCATGTATTAATCTATCATCAATTCTTGTTAATGCTATATTACTCATAATAATTCCTCCAGATTTTTATTTTATATATTTAAAACTGCTTTTACATCTTTAATTCCTGATATACCAACTTCTTCACATAAATTTTTTAACTCTTTTAGTTTCATATTTTCTCTATTTAAAAATAATTCTAAAAGCATAGGTAAATTTACACCTGTTAAACATTCTAATTCACATACTTTAGCAAATTTATTTATTACAATAGCAGATGTATTAAATGGAGTTCCACCATAAAAATCAAGCAATAATAAAACACCTTCATCTTTATATTTTTCAATTCCATTTTCTAATCTTTTACTAAAATCATCTATACTGTCACCATGGTTTAATCCTAAAGTTTCCACTTTTTCCTGTTTGCCTACTATTAATTCGGCACTTTCCAACATTGCCTTAGCCATATTTCCATGTGCAGCTATAACTATTCCTGCCATATGAATCATACCTTTCTTAACTAAACTTTTTATATAAATTTAAATTATTACTTTAATACTATAATCTAATTAGCTACATTAACCATTATCTTACCAAAGAAAATATCTCTTTTGTATATTTTTTCAAAATAAGATGGCACTTCCTCCAAGTTTATTCTATGTGTTACTAATTTTTCAACATTCATATCCCCTTTCTTCATATGATATAACCCAGCACTCCATTCTTTTCCTGGGAATGGGAATGAATTTCCAAACCAAGTTCCTTTTACAGTCAATTCACTTCGTACTATCTTCTCAAATTGTTCTCTAGTTAAAGCTACATCTCCATATGGTACTCCTGCATACAACACTGTCCCCCCCTTTTTAGCTAACAACAACACTTGACCACATGTCATTGGAGTTCCTGCTGATTCAATAACAACATCTGCACCAGCATCATTAGTTAATTTTTTTACTTCCTCTATAAGATTCTTGTCTTTTGCATTTATACATATATCTGCCCCTAACTCTTTTGCTAGTTCTAATTTTTCATCAAACACATCCACAGCTATTATTTTCGTAGAGCCAAATATCTTTGCCCATTGTATTGAAAATAATCCTATTGGTCCTGTTCCAAGTACTACAACAGTATCTCCAACTTTAGTCTCTGACCTAAAAAGACCATGTCCTGCTATACATACTGGTTCCAATGCAGCAGCTGTCTCATAGCTTATTTCATCTGGTATTTTTATTAAATTTCTTTCTTTTAACTTTGTATACTCAGCAAAGCATCCTCCAAGCTCTTTATTTCCTATTATTGATACATTATTGCATCTTGAATATAGTCCTTTTTTACATTCATCACACTCAAAGCATGGCATAGCTGGGCAAACAGCAACTCTATCTCCTATTTTGAAATTTTTTACTTCTGAACCAATTTGAGCTACCTCTCCAGAAAATTCATGACCCAAAATTTCTCCCACCATATGTGGACCTGTCTTTGAATATTTTGATATATCAGAGCCACATATTCCAGCTACTTTTACTTTTACTATCACATCGTCGTTTTCTAATATTTTTGGTACCTCTACATCCTCAACTCTTGTATCTCTTATACCATAGAATCTAACTGACTTCACTACCATTCACCCCTATTGTTTATTTTATTTAAATATACATTCATGTTCTATACGTTAAATATATTAAGCAACTTCCATGCCAATATATGTAAATACTGTTTTCATGCGATTTATCAGATTATCATTAAATGTGTGTCAAAGTGTGTCAATTTTTTTTTATATGAAGCCTTATGTGTGTCAATATAAATGACACTCACCTTCTGTGATATGTCTTATATCATAAAATCTATAAAATGTACTTTTTTTATTATTTTTACAAAAATGTTCGGAAATTTTACTACTATTTGTGATATAATATTAAATATAAGGTATCAACATAAATCTTCATGCGAATATCAGAACTTTTTTGACACTAATGCCTTATTCAATATAATAATTTAACTTTTTGGAGGTTGTTTATGAAAAAAGTGTATCAAGGAAAAACTAAAGATGTTTTCGAACTAGATAATGGAAATTACTTATTAAAATTTAAGGACGATGTAACTGGTAAAGATGGTGTATTTGATCCAGGTGAAAATAGTGTAGGCCTAAGTATAGATGGAATTGGTAGAGCTAATTTAGAAACATCTGTTAAATTCTTTGAAATTCTAAACAATGCTGGAATTAAAACTCATTATGTAGGTGCTAATTTAGAAGAAGCAACTATGGAAGTTCTACCAGCAAAAGTTTTTGGTAATGGATTAGAAGTTATTTGTCGTTATAGAGCTGTTGGTAGTTTCTTACGTCGTTATGGTTCATGTGTTGAAGAAGGAGCTAAACTAGATTGTTATGTAGAAGCAACTTTAAAAGATGATGACCGTTGTGACCCACTTATAACATCTGAAGGTCTAGAAGCTTTAAATATTATGACTCAAGCTCAATTTGATTCAATGAAAAGTATGACTCAAAAAATTTCTAATATAGTTCGTGATACTATAGCTGAAAAAGGACTTGAACTTTATGATATCAAATTTGAATTTGGATTCTACAATGATGAAGTAATATTAATAGATGAAATAGCATCTGGAAATATGCGTGTTTATAAAGATGGTGTAATAGTTGACCCTATGGATTTAACTGCTCTTTTATTAGCAAAATAATACATAGTATATACATCTAATTTTCAAATATAATAAACTTGTAAAAAAGAAAAGCTATGAAGTAAAGAATTTTTAAATGTAATTATCTTAAGACATTTAGAAAATCTTTACTTTCATAGCTTATTTAAATTAAGTTATTCTAATTAGTAGACAACAACTTTAGACCTACAATCCCCACAACAATAAGACCTATACATGCAATTCTAGCTATACTGATAGGCTCATTTAATATAGCAATTCCTACAATAGCTGTACCAACTGTACCAATGCCAGTCCATATGGCATATGAAGTTCCAAGTGGAAGATGTTTAAGTGCTAATGATAAAAAGTAAAAACTGACAATCATTCCAACAACAGTAAGTATGCTTGGAGTTAATTTAGAAAATCCATGAGAATTTTTTAGTTGAAAAGCCCAAAAAACTTCAAACAAACCTGCAATAAATAAAAATAACCATTTCATAAAATCATCCCTCTTTTCAAATATCTCTTTTTTTACCAATAAAATAACCTGAGAAATATTCTAAAATATCTCCCAGGTTTTTATCCTTCCGTGTTCACAACAAAACTATGTTGTGGGTTTTATCTCGGACCAGACCAATCCTTAATAATTGCGGAACCCTATAAAACTCTATTAATTATTCTATTGTATTTATAATACTATCAACATATATAAGAAAAGTCAATATATGGATATAGCCCATAATCATAATAATATCTACATATTTTTTTAGATACACTTATTTATTTTATTTACCTATTTATAAGAATCTAAGAATATCTAATTTTTATTTAATATGTTATAATAACATAAAAATATTGAAAGGAGTAATTTCTATGAATTCCTATAAAATTGCAGTATGTCAGATGATGACTACAGAAAATAAAATTGAAAATATCAATCATGCTGTAGAAATGGTAACAGAAGCTGCCGTCAATGGAGCTAAAATTGTGATTCTGCCAGAAATGTTTAACTGTCCATATGAAAATAAATACTTTCCTAAATTTGCTGAAGAATATCCAGGTGAAACGACAACTATATTGAGTGAATTAGCTGAAAAGCATGGAATTTATCTAGTGTCTGGTAGTATACCTGAATTAGAGGATGGAAAAATCTATAATACTTGCTATGTATTTGATAAAAGTGGAACTCTAATTGGAAAACATCGTAAAATGCACTTATTTGATATTGAAGTTACAGGAAAGGTTAGTTTTAAAGAATCAGATACTCTTACAGCAGGAAATGATGTTACTGTAATAGATACTGAATATGGAAAAGTTGGTATAGCTATTTGTTATGATATTCGATTCCCTGAGTTATCACGTTTAATGGCTCTTAAAGGTGCTGAAATCGTTATTTTGCCTGCTGCATTTAATATGACTACTGGCCCTGCTCATTGGGAGTTATCTGTAAGAATGCGTGCTTTAGATAATCAGATATTCTATGTTGGTGCTGCACCTGCTAGAAATAAAGATGCTTCCTACATAGCTTTTGGCAATTCAAGAATTTCAGACCCTTGGGGAAAAATTATCGCTCAAGCAGACGAAAAGGAATGTATTATTTATGCTGATATTGATAGAGATTTAATTCCTGAAATAAGACAACAGTTACCTTTGCTTAAACATAGAAGAACAGACTTATATGAACTTAATACTTTGAAATAATAAACATAAGAGATGAGGCTATTGCATGAGCAAATTAAATCTGCTCTGCAATAGCTCTCTCTAGTTGTACTCTAACAAACACTACTATTTTCACCATATTTCATAGTTTTGACTTAGCAAATAAATCATTATTTTACTATTAACTCTATTTACTTGATGATATTTCTATTGATTTGGAGATATACACTTTTTAGGACATATAAGTTGACAAGCTCCACAGTCAACACATACAGATTCATTAATTATTCTTTTTTCTTCTAATTTTGTTATACATCCAACCTTACATACTTTCTCACAAGACCCACAACCTATACAATTAGATTTATTAATTCTTCTTGGCATAATTTTCTCCTCAAATTTAAAATATACTTTATAAAGTTTGTTTACAAGACTCAACTGTAATTTCTAATACTCTTGTTAAAAAAGGAAATTTCTCTACCATCAGTTTAAAATCACTTCCTTCTTTTAAGAATCTAGCTTTTCCCTCAAGTAAAAATCCTGTTCCCATGTATCTATATCCCATTACTTCATGACTACCAATAGTTAATTTAACTTTGGAGTTGATATTAATATTTTCCTCTGTTTTAATCATTGCAGCTGCTGGAATTAAGATTTTATTTTCGTCAGCAAGAACTATATAACTATTCCAAGTGTTAGATACATGAGCCTCACTATTATTATAAGTTACTATAGAAACTACACCTTCATTATTTAATACTTCAAAAAATTTTTCTGTAAACATTTTATATTTCCTCCTGTATATTAAGAATCATTCTTAAATTGATAAATATTTAAAAAATATATCAAAGATATTTATTATCGTCGATATTAATTATCCTTAATTATACTATAATAGTTTTTACACTATGTCAATGATAAAAATTATATTATTTTATAAAATTTGATATTAAGGTAATGGGTTGAATGATAATTAATAATAATGTATTATTAAAGATATTATTTTAGAGAAGGAGTTTTGTTGTAATGAAGTTTTCAATAGGAGTAGAATATGCACTACATTGTTTATTATATATGGTGAATTTAGAAGAAGGTAAATCTGTTGGAATTAGAGATTTGGCAACATTTCAAGGAATATCAGAAACTTATCTATCAAAAATATATGCTAAATTAAGTAAATCAGGAATAGTAAAATCTGTTCCAGGAGTAAAAGGTGGATATGCATTAGCTCGTGATGCAAAAGATATAACATTTTGGGATGTTATTGAAGCAGTAGAAGGAAAAGAATCATTCTTCCAATGTGCAGAAATTAGACAAAATAACATATTATTAGATAAAGAAAATTTACCAGACACGCATACTAAATGTCCTTGTTTAATAAAAGTAGTAATGCTAGAAGCTGAGAATGAAATGAAAAAATACTTGAATAATAAGACTTTATCATGGTTATATAATCAAGTATATAATAACATACTTCCTAAAGATATGGAAAAAGCTACAATAGAATGGTTTAAAAATACTAAAAAATAATTTATTGAAGAAGTTACACACTATAAAATAACACCATGTCTTTTTATAATATGTAACTTCTCTCTTAATTACTAATCTATCCACTAATAAATATATATCTTTTCTTATCAAATATCCTTAATAGTTTCCTTCATCATATCCTCCAACTTTACATTTGGATTATGGTATCTCTTTCTATCTTTAGTTACATCTTTCCATTAAATTGCTTGTTTAGGACACCAATGCACGCATGCCAAACAATGTTCACAATTATGTAAAAATCTTGGTCTACCCTCTTCAATGTCAATATTATTTACAGGGCATACTTTTGAACAAATACCACATTCTATACAACTATCTTCAACAGAAAAATATCTATCTTGATTTGCACAAGATGAAATATATTTTTTATATAACTTTTTATATATAAAATTTGTTTTACCAATTTTATTGCTTTTCTTATTTAAAATCTCCTTTGACACTTTGTTAGCCTTAAGTTCTGCTTTACTAAGTAAATTACTAATTTTTTTATCATCCTTAATGCTGTACTCACAAATATAATTAGAAACCATTTGTATACCTGAACCTAACTTTAATTCATACCCCTTCTCTTTTAACAAAACATCAACATCGAGATTTCTCTATTTATTTAATAACTATCTAAAATAAAATTAGTTGGTATATCAATTATATTTTAATCAAATATAAAAAACAACAGTAAGTGATATATCAACTGATTAATGTATATTAATTCATTTTTATAATTTATCTGATGTTTAATTGATATAAAATATGTCTTCAATTAAAATTACCAACAATCATATGCTTGATTTATTTAATGCCTCAAAATATACTAACTTTAATGATTAAGTTTTGATATACACATAGAAATTTGATAATTTATTGAGATTTTTATACTAGAATAAGCATACTTTAAAGACTTTTATTTAGAAAGGAGAATTTTTATGAACAATAAAATACTTGTTGTAGATGATGAAGAAGGGATAATAACACTCTTAAAAGATTACTTTGAAATGAACGATTATGAGGTCTTCACTGCTCAAAGTGGAAAAGATGCATTAGAAAAAATATCCATGAACCCAGATATTATTTTACTTGATATAAATATGCCCGAAATAGATGGGATTGAGGTTTGTAATAGAGTTAGAGATTATGTATCATGCCCTATTCTATTTCTTACTGCTAAGATTGAAAATACTGATAAAATAAATGGCTTTCGTGCTGGTGCTGATGATTCTATTGTAAAACCTTTCGACTTAGATGAACTTGAAGCTAGAGTGTCTGCTCATTTAAGACGAGAACAAAGAAAGTCTAAACAAACCAAAATTAAATTTTATAATAATTTAGTAATAGATTATGAAAAAAGGTCAATTTCTATAGATAACAATCAAGTCTCACTTTCGAAAAAAGAATTTGATATAGTAGAGCTTCTCTCCATGAATCCTGGTCAAGTATTTGATAGAGAAAGAATTTATGATAGAATCTGGGGATACAATAGTAATGGCAATAGCGATGTTATAATGGAGCATATTAGAAAAATAAGAATCAAATTATCAAAATATACTCTTGAAAATTACATAGAAACAGTATGGGGAGTTGGTTACAAATGGATAAAATAAATAATATGTCACTAAAAAAGTCTTTCTTTTTTCTTACTTTATCTTCACTAATTATAGCATCAGTACTTACAGCTCTATCGTACATTTTACTTAATAATATATATAACTCTATACAAAATAAGTATTTAGGTACACCTCTACATACAGGAACTATAACTATACTACAAAATAATATTAACCAGTTTAGTGATTATGATAAAACATTACTTAATGCAATTAGCACACTTCAACTTGTGCTTCCACTTGTATTTTTTATAGGATTTTTATTACTGGCTGATATAATTTTTTATAAGATAAAATTGAAAACACCTATTGAAATACTCAACAAAGGTGCAATTGAAATATCTAAAAATAACTTAGACTTTTGCTTAGAATATAAAAATAATGATGAATTAGGTAATCTCTGCAATGCTTTTGATAAAATGAGGTCAGAACTAAAGAAAAATAATATAAAAATGTGGACTATGATTAATGATAGGAAACAGCTCAATACTGCTTTTTCCCATGATTTAAGAAATCCTCTAACCGTTCTAAAAGGTTACTCAAATTATTTAATAAAATACATACCAACAGGAAAACTTAGTGATGAAAAGATTTTATCAACTACACAACTTATGTCTGAGCATATTAATAGAATTGAATGTTATGTAGAGAATATGAGTAGTTCTCAAAGATTGGAAGATTTAGTTGTTTCAAAAGCTCTCTTGAATATAGACAAGTTTATAAAAAAATTAGATAGAAATCTATCTATCATTGCTAAACAAGAAGAAAAATCTTTTACACTTAAAAGTAATCTAAATAATATAAATCTATTGTTTGATGAAAATATTATTTTCAGAGTTATTGAAAATATAGTATCAAATGCTTTTAGATATGCGAAAGATAATGTATCTATACTCATATATTTTGAACAAGAACTTCTTACATTTGTAATTGAAGATGATGGGATAGGATTTAGTGAAGAATCTCTAAAATCAGCCTTAAAACCTTTTTATAGAGATAAGGCTTCAAATAACAACAACATACATTTTGGTATGGGTCTTTATATATCTAAGATATTATGTGAAAAACATGGTGGCTCTATTTCTGTTGAAAATAACGTATCCAATAGTGCTAAAATTACAGCTAAATTCTCAACAAAAAATTAAAGCAATTTTACAATCCCCACTGCTCTTCTATAAGTTTTTGTTAATTTATAATTTATAGACTATATCTTTTTGAAATAAATTTTTAAGTAAATAAAATTGAGAAACTGAGAAAAAATTGAGTTTTAAAACTTACACTCTTCTTATATAGAAAAGGAGAGTGTTTTTTATGATTATAAAAGCAAAACAATTATCAAAAATATATGGTTCTGACAACAATAAAGTTATTGCACTTAATAATGTCAATTTAGAAATAAACTCAGGAGAATTTGTTTCTATAATTGGTCCTTCTGGAAGTGGAAAAAGTACGCTTTTACATATCTTAAGTGGTTTGGACAACCCTACATCTGGACAGGTGTTTCTGGATGATAAAGATATATATAAATATAGTGAAAAGGAATTATCTGCTCTTAGAAGAAAGTCCTTTGGATTTGTTTTTCAACAGTTTAATCTTTTACCTGTTCTTACAGCATCAGAAAATATTTTAATGCCTGTACTTCTAGATAAAAAACAACCTGATAAAAAATACTTAAATGAAATCTCATCATTACTTGGAATCACAGACAGACTTCACCATCTTCCTCATGAACTTTCAGGTGGTCAGCAACAAAGAGTTGCAATTGCAAGAGCACTTATTGCAAAACCAGATATAGTATTTGCTGATGAGCCTACAGGAAACTTAGATAGTAAAAGTGGTAGCGAAGTTATGAATCTTCTTATCAAAACCTCAAAACAGTTTGGTAAGACTTTAGTTGTAATCACTCATGATGATAGAATTGCAAAACTTGCTGATAGAAGACTTTCAATTATTGATGGCGCACTTATGGAGGTGGAATAATAATGAAGAGTTATCTTTCACTTTCAATAAAAGAATTAAAAAGCCAAAAACTTATGACTGCGCTTATTATTATCGCAATAGTACTATCAACCATTATGACGACTGTGATTGGACAGTCAATTGCTATACTTCAAAATTTAAGAATTGAACAAGCTCGCTCTTTTAATGGGGATAGGCATGTATCCTTTCATCAACTTACCAAAAATCAAGTTGATAAAATAAAGAAAGATAATAGAATTTATCAAGCTGGTACTTCAATAGCTCTTGGTACTAGTAAAATAAAGGATTCTGGTATCTCTGTACTTGTAAAAGAGTATGATAAAATAGGACTTTCCAACTATCCAAAGTTAACAAAATTAAAGTCTGGAAATCTTCCTAAAAATGATAATGAAATAGCCTTAGATGAAAATACGCTAAAACTTATGGGTATAAAACCAAAACTAGGTATAACAGTACCTATGAATTTGGATATTTCACTTTTAAAAGATACTATACCAGCATATAATTACACAGCCAACTTTAAATTGAGTGGTATTTTAGAAGATGATTATACAGGATATGCAAGTGGCATAGTAAATGGTATTGTAGGCAAAGGCACATCAGAAAATTTTCTGCCTAAGAGATATGCCTTATCTTCATTAGATTTTAAAGTAAAACAACAAGACGAATTTCAAGAAATAGTGAATCAATTAGCTAAAAATATAGGTCTTCCTCACGATTCAATTCAGTATAATTGGATTTATTTAAATGCACTTGGGATACAGTTTGAAAAAGATAATTCTAATGATGATAGTATATCTATTATTATATTGGTATCTTTATTCGTTGCTTTATTAGTTTTATTGGCTTCAGGACTTGTAATCTATAATATTTTAAAAATATCTGTTACAAAGAAGATTAAAGAATATGGATGTCTAAGAGCAATAGGTGCTGAACCAAAGCAACTATATAAGCTTATTATTTTACAAGTTTTAATCTTATGTGCTATTGCTATACCTATTGGAGTTATAGTTGGAATTATATCTTCTGAAAGCATAACTACAATGGTAACTAATATCTTAAACCCAAATATACTTCTAGCAAATAATAATACAGAAATAACTGAGATTATACATAAGAACTCAAATGCTTATCTATTCCCATTATTAGTAAGTTCTAGTATGTCGTTGATTTTTTCACTTATTTCGGCATTACCATCAGCAATATACGCTTCACATGTATCTCCAAAAACTGCTATGGCTGGTACTACTACTAAAATCAAAAGAAAGATTAGAAAAGAAAAAACAATAAAAAACTTTGAAAGACATCTTGCATGGTTAAACTTAAAAAGAAATAAAGGAAGAACTATAATAACTATACTCTCTTTATTTATGAGTATAACAGTATTCGTTGCACTGAGTGAGTTTTCTAATGTATTAGATGTATCTAAATCAGTAAGTAGTTTAAAAGAAGGAGATTTCTCCTTAACAAACGAAATAACTGGTTTTGATAAATCCACTCTAGATAAAATAAACAGCATGAAAGATATCAATCGTACTTCTTTTATAAAATACTCAGAATACAAACAAGAGGAAATAGATACAAATATCAATTTTGAAAATAGTGGTGAGATGTTAAAAATCATTGGAATCGATGAGCAAACCTTAAAAGATTGTATGCCTTCTATTACAGATTCTACACTAGAAGATTTCAAAAATGGTTCTATTTGTTTTATAAAAAATCCAGTTGCGATTTCTACTCCAGGTATAAAAACTAAATATACAAGCCTAAAGCCAAAGGACAGTATTACAATAAATAAAAAGCAACTAGAAATATATAATACAATAGATAAAATGTTTATTTTACAAGGTAAGGGTTGGCTAAATGGTGTTGATATTCTTGTATATGACTCTGTTTATGATACTTTGACAAACAAGGACAAGTTCAATCAAATAAACATTTATGCTAAAGATAAGTCAGATTTAGAACAAATAAGATTATCTATAGAACAGATTTGTAAAAACAACCCAGGTTCTCATTGGATATCATATATCGAATCAGACAAGCAACTCAAAGAGAGTTTTAAACAAATAGAATTTCTAGCATGGGCAGTAATCCTGTTTGTGGGCTTGATTGGTACTTTAAACATAATTAACACAACTAATACAAATATAAATACTAGAATTAATGAGATTGGGGTTAAAAGAGCTATTGGTATGAGTAATAGTAGCCTCTATAAGATGTTTTTATGGGAAGGTGCTTACTATGGAATTTTCGCAGCCATATTTGGTTCTATTGCTGGATATGCCAGTGCCATTATCATAAACATGGCAACTATAGAAAAACTTGATTTTGCTAATATACCAATTCTTTCAATCTCACAAGCTACTCTTGTTTCTATACTTGCATGTATAATAGCCACTCTTATTCCATTAAGAAAAGTAAAAAAGATGAATATAATTGACTGCATAGATATTAATTGAAATTTAAGAAAGAGGAGGCATAATATCACTCCTCTTTTGATTTAAAATATATAAGTTAAATTTATAAAGCTTTTAAGTAATTAAGAGACATGCCAAAATATAACACATGCCCCACCTGATTTTGAATTTTCTATTTTGACAGAACCTCCAAGCTGTTCCACTAATTGCTTAACAATATAAAGTCCAAGACCAGAATGACCACCTTTAGTCTGTCTAGCCTCATCACCTCTATAAAACTTATCAAGAGCCTTTTTCAAATCTTTAGAACTAAACCCACTACCAGAATCACAAATCTTATAATAGATATAGTTTTTTTCAGCTTCTACGATGATGTTAATACTACCACCTACTGGAGTGTATTCTAGACTATTGGATATAATATTATCAAAAATTCGTGTCAATCTATCAACATCTATTTGAACTGGAGATTGTATATTACCCTGTATTTTTAAAACAAGCTTGATTTCTTTTTGATGAGCCTGTAATTCATAGCCCTGTACCTTTTGTTCCAAAAACTCAGGTAAATTTACAGGGACGAGGTTCAATTGTATATTTGATTTTTCCAAATCAGAAGTGTATTGCATTTTCTGAACAAGAGATGCACTTTTTTCTGTATTTTCTCTTATAACTGTAAGATACCTGTGTAATTTTTCGTTACCCTCTAAATTATTGTCAATAAGTGCATCTGTATATCCCAAAATAATAGAAAGAGGAGACTTCAAGTCATGTGCTAGAGCCTCTACCATCTCAACACGTTCCTGTTCCATTTTCCACTGTACAGATAAAGATTTCTTTAATTCATCTTTCATTTCAGAAAAAGCACTACAAAGTTCTCCAAGTTCATTATCTGAGTAGTAGTCGATTTCAAAATCAAGGTTCTTTTCTCTTATCTTCTTGGATGCATCGATTAAGAGATGTACTGGTTTATTGATATTTTTTACAAAATCTTTAGAAAACCATATAGTAAACCCAATAATATATAGGAATGGAGAGAATAAACCAGTTGCAATAATTACACCTATAAATTTCCCCCTATTATTTGCAAATGTAACTTTTACTACATAGGATAGAATAACAGCTCCCTCAACCTTCCCATTGTCATCTTTGATAGGAATAGTATAGATATAACTTCCTTTATGAGAAGTTTTTTTGCTAAAATTGCTAAACAATTCTTCTTTTGTCTTGAATGGTTTTTGTGGATTAGTACTATACAAGACATTGTCATTATCATCCACAACTTGATATAAAATCCCATTCCCATGAATAACACTTTTTAATTCGTCTTCATTCGATTGAGATAACAAGTCTATGTTTTTTTCATTAACGTATGCCTCAATTCCAGAAACTTGCCTCTCATAATAATTTGCTGGATAAATGTCTTTATTTAATGAATATATAAACAAGTAAATAGCAAACACATAAGTAATTACTGTGGAGACTATACTAGCCACTATAATCAAAAGAAAGGTGCGCCTGAATTGTGTTATAAGTGATTGATTTTTCATTTAATATTTTCTCCTTCCTTACATTTTATTCCACTTATATCCAATTCCCCAAACTGTAGAAATGTATTCTTTTTCTGGCATCACAGCGGCAAACTTAGCTCGTATTTTTTTAATTCGTTCAACAACAGTTGAAGAATCACCCTCAGAATCGCATCCCCATACTTTTTCATAGACTTGTTCTCTAGAAAAAACTTGTCCTGCATGGAGTGCTAGTAGTTCAACAATATCATACTCTATTTTAGTTAAATCAATCTCCTTACCATCAATTTTAACTGTACGTTCCCTCATACATAGACATAACTTTCCAAAGTACAATGTAGAGCGTTTGTTCTCTTCATTGATATACTGTGACCGTTTTTCCCTACGCAAATTGGCTTCAATTCTTGCCATAAGTTCACGTAGTCCAAAAGGTTTTGTTATATAATCATCCCCTCCAAAGGTCAAGCCCTTGATTTTGTCAGTTTCTGACTGCTTTGCACTCAAAAATATAATTGGACACAAGACATCATCCCTAATTGCCTGACATACTTCAAAACCATCCATTTTAGGCATCATAATATCTAGTATGATAAGGTCAGGCTGCTTTTTTGATAACTCTATACCAGTCTGTCCATCATAAGCTATCGATACTTCATGCCCTTTTCCCTTTAACTCGTCTTCAAGTAACATTACTAAGTCTACTTCATCATCAATAATCAATATTTTACTCAATATAACACCACCTTTCTTTTAATAGGAAGGTAAGTATTAAAGTAATATATATCTACTCGCAATTTTTCCTTCCTTCCCATATTTTAAACCAAGTAACCCCTCCTCTGAACCTCCCATGACTAAAGTCACAGGGTTCCTGTTTCATAGAATTTCGCATACTAAAATATGTCTTACCAAT
>NZ_JBJODA010000020.1:0-85124 GCF_045899875.1 Clostridioides sp. GD02377 | reverse complement strand
TTTATAAATTAACCTACTGTTTAATTTTCAAAGTTCTTTTGTCGTATTTTTGTGCTCCTTTTGGGCACTCATATATAATACCATCTATATGATTTCAAGTCAACGCTTTTTTAACTTTTATTTTAAATATTTTTTGTCAAAACAAAAATAGCCTATATTAATGCATTTTAACTGCTTTAATACAAGCTATTTACATATTCAGATTTATTTATATAGTAACTTTAACTTAGATATTTTTGTATTCCTATGTATATCGCCCATGCTATCTTCTCTTGATATGTTTCATCAGTCAAAAGTTTACATTCTTTTTCATTCGATAAAAAACCACACTCTATTAGTACTGATGGAATATTGTTCTCTTTTAAAAGATATATATCATCTCTAGGCTTGACTTCTCTATTATTTGTTTTATCTACTACTCTTTTAAGTTCTTCTTGAATACACTTTGATAGCTCTTTACTATCTTGTTTGTCTTTAGGATAAAAAGTTTGAGCTCCATAGTATTTTGATTGTTCAAATGCATTGAGATGTATGGAGACGAACATGTTAGCATTAGAATTGGATATCATTTCTTTCCTATTTTTCAAATTTTCATTATACTTTTGTCTTGTTGTTTTATTATTTCCCTCTTTGTAAAGACTACTATCATCTTCTCTAGTCAATATTACAAGACCTCCGCTTGATTCTATAAGCTCTCTAAGCTTAAGTGTTATAGCTAAGTTAATATCCTTTTCAGATGTGCTCTTATCCTTATTTAACGCACCTGGGTCAATACCCCCATGACCAGCATCTAAAATTATTGTTTTATTTGTTACTGGCATATACTTAATAACATCTTCAGATATATTTTTCACTTCAAATATTGACACTATTACTAGGCACACCATAACAAAACTAAAAATTATATGTTTTATGTACTTTCTCACAACATCACCCTGTATATGTATACTTATAAAAACACTATAATATTCCAAATATTAGTACAAACATTTAAATTCTCCTTTTCTAATTATCAATTTCCATTTATTATATTGATTTATCAATATCGATATATGTGCTTTACAATATTATATATTATTAACCTCTTTAATTTAATACTCTTATCTACTATTGAATAACTATTATTTTGACAACAAATCATATAATTTATAATAACATAGTCTACGAATTATACTAATGTATATTCATAGACTATGTTATTATAGTATATAAAATTTTTAATTATTAATATATAAACTACTTTTGTTAATAATGCTATTGCATTAAATAAATCTAATGCATAGTCTTTCCATTATATAAATAAAAAAGGATGCTTTCCCTACAGAAAAACATCCTAATAAAATATCTTATTATTTTATTGTATATCACTCTTAATTCAAACCCAACATTTTTAACATACAAATACTTTTCAAATAAAAATATATAAAGTATTTTGTTTTTCCAAAAAAATAAGTAATTATCTTTTTGAGAATTGTGGAGCTCTTCTTGCTGCTTTTAATCCGTATTTCTTTCTTTCCTTCATTCTTGCATCTCTAGTTAAGAAACCTTCTTTCTTTAAAGCAGGTCTTAAATCTAAATCAGCTTTTAATAAAGCTCTAGATATACCATGTCTTATAGCTCCAGCTTGTCCAGTGAATCCTCCACCTTCAACTTTTACTATAACATCATATTTATTTTCATTTCCAGTTAAAACTAATGGTTGTTTAACATCTCTTATTAGTGTTTCATAGTTAAAATAATTTTCTAATGCTCTTCCATTTACTAATATATTTCCTTCACCTGCAACTAGTCTTACTCTAGCAACAGAACTTTTTCTTCTTCCAGTTCCATAATATTGAACGTTAGCCATTATAAACTCCTCCTTTCACCTATTAATCTTACTTAAAGTTTAAAACTTCTGGATTTTGAGCTGCATGAGTGTGTTCAGCACCTGCGAATACTCTTAATCTAGTCATCATTCTGCTTCTTAATTTGTTCTTAGGTAACATACCACTTACAGCATGTGCTATAACTTCTTCTGGTTTCTTATCCATCATATCTCTGTAAGATATTTCTTTTAATCCACCTACATAACCAGTATGGTATCTGTAATATTTTTGATCTAATTTTTTACCACTTAAAACTATCTTTCCTGCATTTACTACAACAACAAAATCTCCACCATCAACGTGAGGAGTAAATGTTGGTTTATGTTTACCTCTCAATACTGTCGCTATTTCTGTTGCTAAACGACCTAGTGTTTTACCTTCAGCGTCAACTAAGTACCATTTTCTTTGTACATCAGCTGGCTTAGCTATATAACTTTTCATAACTGTCCCTCCTTAACTATTTCTCATAAAATTTTTTACCGTTTATGTCAAGTCCGGGGCAAGTGGACTTATTAACACATTCTCATATATTTTAATACATGTAGCCTGGTGTGTCAAGTTAATAATGAACTTTTTTAAGAAATAATCCTTGTGCTGGAGCTGTATGTCCACATTTTGACCTAGTTTTAGATTCTATTATATCTAAAAATGACTCATTAATCCTACCACGACCTATATCAATAAGTGTTCCAACAATAATTCTTACCATATTATATAAAAATCCATTTCCACTAATTTCTATGACAATTAAGTCATCATTTTTATTGATATCAATATCATATATAGTTCTAATTGTATCTTTTACAGATGAACCAGTACTCATAAAACCTTTAAAGTCATGTGTTCCTAAAATACTCTTTGACTCTAAACACATTTTATCAAAATCAAGTTCATATTTTACTTGATACGATATATCACTAAGTATCGGATTTCTAAACTTGCTATTATATATTAAATATTTATATGTTTTACCTTTTGCACTATACCTTGAATGGAAATCTTCCTTAACTTCACATGCTTTTATAATTGATATATCCTTTGGTAGCTTAGCATTTAAAGCCATTGGTATACTTTCTGCATTTATGTCTGAATTAATTTTAAAATTTGCAATTTGACCAATAGCATGAACTCCTGAATCAGTTCTACCTGACCCTATGAGTTTAACTTCTTCCCTTGTTATATCATATATAGCCTTTTCTATTGTACCCTGTATTCCTAAAGAATCAGGTTGTTTTTGCCATCCACAATAATTACTGCCATTATATTGGATTGTAATTTTTATATTTCTCATACTTTACCTCGTTTATATCTATGTTTCTATTAAATTACTATAAATCTAGTAGCTATAATCACGCCTAAATAAACAACTTGGAATACACATGCTATATAGTCTCCCTTTGCTATGACAGACTCTCTCATTTTAGTTCTATTGTGTCCACCTCTATAACATCTAGCTTCCATGGCCATAGCTAATTCATCAGCTCTTCTAAACGCACTCACAAATAATGGCACCAAAAGAGGCACTAAGTTCTTAGCTCTATTTATAAGGTTTTTACTTTCAAAATCTGCTCCTCTAGACATTTGAGCTTTCATTATTTTATCTGTTTCATCCAATAATGTAGGAATAAAACGTAAAGCAATTGTCATCATCATTGCAAGCTCATGTACTGGTAAACCAATTTTTTTAAATGGGTTAAGCAATCTTTCTATACCATCTGTTAATTCTATTGGAGAAGTAGTTAGAGTAAGTAAAGATGTCCCAACCACTAAAAATATAAGTCTTATTGCCATAAAAATTGCTTGTCTTAGACCTTGTTTTGTTATTGCCAAAAATCCAAATGACCATATTTCATCACCTGGCAAGAAAAAAATATTTATAAGAAATGTAAATAAAATAATCCATTTAAGAGGCTTTACACCTTTAATAATATACTTAACTGGTATATTAGCTAACTTTATCATACCTAATAAACATAATAAAACTACTATATAAGGCCAAAATTTATTTACTACAAATATAGACACCATAAATACAATTGTTGCTACAAGTTTTATCCTTGGATCTAATTTATGAATAGCAGAACTTGTTGGGTAGTATTGCCCTATAGTTATATCTTTTAACATAATCCTCGTCCTCTCACAACTTTTAATATTTCTTGTTTTGCTTCCTCTAAAGTCAATATATCTTCTCTGATGTTAAATCCTTTTTGTCTCAATTTCAATGCAAGCTCTAAAACTTGTGGAATATCTAATCCTATCTCTTTCAATTTACTAGCATTTGATTTAAATACTTCTCTAGGAGTTCCCATAAATTCTATTCTACCATGATTCATAACAATTAAAGTCTTTGCTAGTTTTGCCATATCATCCATACTATGAGATGACAGTATTATAGTCATATTGTTTTTTTCATGTAAATCCTTTATTAAATTAAAAATTTCATCTCTTCCTCCAGGATCAAGACCAGCAGTAGGTTCATCCAGTATAAGAATTTCTGGGTTCATAGCTATAACTCCAGCAATTGCTACCCTACGCTTTTGACCACCAGATAATTCAAAAGGAGATTTATCCTTAAATTCCTCATAATCAAGTCCTACAGCTTCCATTGATGCTTTTACCCTATTATGTATCTCAGACTCCTCTAAGCCTAAATTAGCAGGTCCAAAGGCTATGTCTTTATCAATCGTTTCTTCAAACAATTGGTATTCTGGATATTGAAATACAACACCTACCCTTTTTCTAATCTCAGTTAAATTCAAGTTTTTATCTGTTATATTAAAATCATTTATAAATATTTCTCCTGAGGAAGGCTTTAATAATCCATTTAAATGTTGTATTAATGTAGATTTTCCTGAACCTGTATGACCTATGAGACCAACAAAATCTCTATCTTTAATCTCAAAAGAAACATCATCAAGTGCCTTACTTGCAAAAGGCATCCCTTCATTATATATGTGTGTTAAATTCTTTACTATAATTGACATAATTCCATCACCATCTCATCCACAGTTAATATATCACTACTAATATTCATTCCTTCTTCTATTAATAAACTAGATAAGTCTGTCATACAAGGTACATCTAAACCGATTTCCTTTAGCATCTTTATTTCACTGAATACTTCTCTAGGAGTTCCCTCTAAGATTTTTTTCCCTTTTTCCATAACCACAACTCTATCTGCCTCTACTGCTTCTTCCATAAAGTGTGTTATATGTATAACAGTTATATTTTCTTCTTTATTAAGTCTTTTTATTGTTTTCATAACTTCTTTTCTTCCAGATGGGTCTAACATTGCTGTTGCTTCATCAAATATTATACATTTAGGCCTCATAGCAATAATTCCCGCTATTGCAACTCTTTGTTTTTGACCACCTGATAACAAGTGTGGTTGTCTACCTCTTAAATCATACATACCTACACTCTTTAAAGATTCCTCTACAATACGCCTTATTTCTTTAGGCTCTACACCTAAGTTTTCAGGTCCAAACGCAACATCTTCTTCTACTATTGTAGCAACTATTTGATTATCTGGGTTTTGAAATACCATGCCTGCAGTTTGTCTTATATCCCATAATCGTTCTTCCTCCTTAGTATCCATTCCATCAATAAGAATGTTTCCCTCAGTAGGCATAAGAATTGCATTTAAGTTTTTAGATAAAGTAGACTTACCAGAACCATTATGTCCTATTATCGCAACAAATTCTCCTTTTTTAACATCTAGGCTTAAATTATCTATTGCTTTAAGTTTTGCTTCATCTGTAATATACTCAAACGAAATATTATTTACCTTTACTATATTATCCATTAATTCATACTCCTTTTAGTAAGCAATAACTTATAAAAATCATTTTACACATTATTATATCACACCTGAGTCAAAAAAATAAAAAAAAGATTAAGCCATCAAGCCTAATCCTTTCCTTACTATACTAATTCTATAAAAGCCATTTCAGCAGCATCGCCTTTTCTTGGCCCTATTTTTATTATTCTAGTGTATCCACCATTTCTCTCAGCATATTTTGGAGCTAAATCTGTGAATAAGTTATTAACTACTGTTTCATCCATAACATAAGCTAAAACTTGTCTTCTAGCATGAAGATCCCCTCTTTTAGCAAGAGTTATCATCTTTTCAGCCATTCTACGAGTTTCTTTCGCTCTAGTCACTGTAGTTTCTATTCTTCCACTTCTTAGTAAGCAAGTTACTAAGTTTCTTAACATAAGGTTTCTGTGAGCTGTTTCACGTCCTAATTTACGGTACTTAGCCATTCTTATCCCTCCTTTGCTCGCTATTCTTCACTTGGTTTTAATCCTAGTCCAAGTTCCTCTAGTTTTTGTATTACCTCTTCTAATGACTTCTTACCTAGGTTTCTAACCTTCATCATATCATCCTCAGATTTATTAGCTAATTCTTCAACTGTATTAATTCCCGCTCTCTTTAAACAGTTATATGATCTAACTGATAAATCTAATTCTTCTATAGTCATTTCAAGAACTTTTTCTTTTTGATCTTCTTCTTTTTCTACCATGATTTCAACACTACTTACATGTTCAGTTAAGTCTATAAATAGATTTAAATGCTCAACTAATACTTTCGCAGCTAATGATATACCCTCTTGAGGATTTATACTACCATTAGTCCATACTTCTAGCACTAATTTATCATAATCTGTTTTTTGACCAACTCTTGTGTTTTCCACATGATAACTAACTTTCTCAACAGGAGTATATATTGAATCCACAGGTAAAACACCTATTGGAACATTCTCTGTTTTATTTTCTTCAGCAGAAACATATCCTCTACCTTTATCTACAAATATCTCCATATTAAGTTTAGCATTATCATCTAATGTAGCTATTGCTAAATCTTTACTTAATATTTCAACATCTGGAGGACAGATTATATCTGCACCTGTGATAGAGCATGGTCCTTGAGCCTCTATTTTAAGTGTTCTACTTCCTTCACCATCTATAGTTGCTGAAAGCTCTTTTAAAGTTAATATTATCTCAGTAACATCTTCTTTAACACCAGGTATTGTAGAGAATTCATGAAGAACTCCATCTATTTTTATAGCATTTACTGCTACACCTGGTAATGATGATAATAATATTCTTCTTAATGCGTTACCTATAGTTATTCCATATCCTCTTTCTAGAGGTTCTATAACAAACTTACCATATCTATAGTCTTCGCTAAGCTCAACTATATCTACTTTTGGCTTTTCTATTTCTATCATGGACAAAACCCTCCTTAAAATTCAGTAATCCACTGAGGGTAAACAAAATTTTAAAATAATTTTTAAAAGTGTGCTTATTATTTAGAGTAAAGTTCTATGATTAAGTGTTCAGCTATCTCAAGGTCTATATCTTCTCTTGTTGGAACACCAACTACTTTTGCTGTCATTCCTTCTACATTAGCTTCTAACCATTTAGGAGCTATTCTTGAGTTAACTTCTACTAAATTTTTGAATTTTGCAGAAGATCTTGATTTCTCTTTAACTTCTATAACATCCCCAACTTTAACTACTAATGAAGGTATGTCTACTTTATTTCCATTTAAAGTGAAATGACCATGAGCTACTAATTGTCTAGCTTCTTTTCTAGAAGATGCTAGTCCCATTCTGTAAACTACATTATCTAATCTTCTCTCTAATAAACTTAATAAGTTTTCACCTGCTTTACCAGGCATATTTTCAGCACGTTCATATAAGTTTCTAAATTGAGTTTCTAAAACTCCATATATTCTTTTAACTTTTTGTTTTTCTCTTAATTGTAATCCATAGTTAGAAACTTTCTTTCTCCCTTGGCCATGTTGACCTGGAGCATAGTTTCTTTTTACTATAGCACATTTATCTGTATAACATCTATCACCTTTAAGGAATAATTTCATTCCCTCTCTACGGCATTGTCTACATGATGCACCTGTATATCTTGCCATTTATCTACACCTCCTATTTGTACTCTTCTTAATTACACTCTTCTTCTCTTTGGTGGTCTGCATCCGTTATGTGGGATTGGAGTAACGTCTTTTATCATAGTTACTTCTAGTCCAGTTGCTTGTAAAGCTCTTATTGCAGCTTCTCTTCCTGAACCTGGCCCCTTTACGAATACCTCAACACTTTTTAGTCCGTGTTCCATCGCAGCTTTTGCAGCTGTTTCAGCAGCCATTTGAGATGCAAATGGAGTTGATTTTCTTGATCCTTTGAATCCTAATTGTCCAGAACTTGCCCAAGATATAGCATTTCCATGAACGTCAGTTAAAGTTATTATTGTATTATTGAAAGTTGATTGTATATGAGCATGACCACGTTCTATATTTTTACGTTCTCTTCTTCTAATACGTGTAACTTTCTTTTTTGGTTTAGCCATTTTCCTTTTCCCTCCTTCATCTAATTATTATTTATTTATTTTTTCTTTTTACGAGATACTGTTTTTCTAGGACCTTTTCTAGTTCTAGCATTAGTCTTAGTTCTTTGTCCTCTTAATGGAAGACCTTTAGCGTGTCTTATTCCTCTATAACATTTTATATCTCTTAATCTCTTTATGTTTAAAGCAATTTCTCTTCTTAAGTCACCTTCAACTAAGAAATCGTCATCTATAACTTTTCTTAAATCATTAACTTGATCTTCTGATAAATCTTTTATTCTAGTATCTGGATTTATCTCAGCCTTAGCTAATATTTCGTTAGCAGTTGCTTTACCTATACCATATATATAAGTTAAGCCTATCTCCGCTCTTTTTTCTCTAGGTAAATCTACCCCAGCTATTCTTGCCATGATCGCACCTCCTACACATAGTTTTTAGTGTTTAAAACTTCGTATCATATACCAATCCTACGCCAGATTGTTCAACGATTTTAACGTTCTTTTGTTAACATCACAATATAGTATTATACTATAAATTTTAACAAAATACTAGTAATAATTTCTTATCCTTGCTTTTGCTTATGCTTTGGATTTTCACAGATAACCATTACTTTTCCTTTTCTTTTTATTACTTTACATTTTTCACATATTGGTTTTACTGATGGTCTAACCTTCATTATTAATCCCTCCTTAGACTAAATATTAATATAGTCTACTTCTTACGCCAAGTAATTCTTCCTCTTGTAAGGTCATATGGAGAAAGTTCAACATTCACCTTGTCACCTTCAAGAATTCTTATGAAGTTCATTCTTAGCTTTCCAGAAATGTGGCATAATATCTCATGTCCATTTTCTAGTTTAACTTTGAACATAGCATTAGGTAAAGCTTCTGAAACTGTACCTTCTAATTCTATAACATCTTTTTTGGCCATTAACTAACCAGCCCTCCATTTCAATAAGTTAAATCATCTAATTTAACTTAGTAAGTTCAGCTCTTAAAAAAGAATCTGTAATTTCTTGTCCAGATACTACTCTTTTTCTAACTTCATCATTAATAAAATTATATTTTTTTAAGTGCTTCACTTTCTTTAACTTAGGTTTGTCAAGTTTTCTTTTCTTTCCATCAGCTATTAATACATATTCATTATTAACTATTTTGACTACGAAAAATAAATTTCCTTTGTCTCGTCCTAATGAAACTTTAACAACTTGACCTATACTTAAATTATCTGATAGCACTTTTTTCACCTACTTTTTAAATTACAACTTTGTCAATATCAAAGGTTCATGTTCAGTAATTGCTATCGTATGCTCATAATGAGCTGATTTTTTTCCATCTATTGTAACAGTCGTCCACCCATCTGATAGAGTCTTTACATGATAACGACCTGCATTAACCATTGGCTCTATAGCAATAACCATTCCTTCTCTAAGTCTTGGTCCTTTTCCTGGGAGTCCATAATTAGGTACTTGTGGATCTTCATGAAGATTTGCTCCAACTCCATGACCCACTAAATCTCTAACTACTGAGAAACCATGTTTCTCAACGTGTGTTTGTACTGCGTGTGAGATATCTGAAAGTCTATATCCTAATTTAGCAAATTTTATTCCTTCATAGAAGCTTTCTCTAGTTACTTCTATCAATTTCCTATCTTCTTCAGATATCATGCCTACTCCGTGAGTTTTCGCAGAATCACCATGATATCCTTTATAATAGGCTCCTATATCTAAGCTTATAATGTCTCCTTCTTTTAATATGGTTTCTCCTGGAATCCCATGTACTACTTCTCTATTGATAGAAGCACATATACTTCCTGGAAAACCTCCATATCCTTTAAAAGAAGGTTCTGCATTATATTTTCTTATATTCTCTTCAGCTATTTTATCTAATTCTAAAGTAGATATTCCCGGAGAAATAGCTTTTCTTAAAACTTCATGAGTATCAGCAACAATTTTTCCAGCTTCTCTTAGAAGTTCTATTTCTTTTTTTGATTTCAATATAATCATTTATTTTCCACTTCCTAAAGCTGAGACAATATCTTCAAATACTTTATCTATTGCTTGGTCACCTTTTATATCTGCTATTATACCTTGCTTGCCATAATAGTCTACTAAAGGTTTTGTTTCATCTAGATAAACTTGTATTCTCTTAGATACAGTTTCTTCATTATCATCAGCTCTTTGATATAATTCTCCTTGGCATACATCACATACACCTTCTACTTTAGGAGGATTAAACTCAACATGGTAAGTAGCTCCACAAGACTTACATATTCTTCTACCAACTGCTCTAGATACTAGTATGCTCTTGTCAACTTCAATATTAACAACTTTATCTAGTTCTATACCAGTATTTTTTAAGAATACATCTAAGTGTTCTCCTTGTGCTACATTTCTTGGAAATCCATCTAACATAAATCCATTTTTACAGTCTTCTTGAGATATTCTATCAGTAACTAAACCTACAGTTAACTCATCTGGTACTAATAAACCTTGGTCCATGTATTCTTTAGCTTTTTTTCCAAGTTCTGTTCCCTCTTTTATATTCTTTCTGAATATATCTCCTGTTGATATATGAGGTATATTGTATTTTTCTACTATTCCTGCCGCCTGAGTACCTTTACCAGCACCTGGAGGTCCAAGTAATATTATTCTCATATTATCCATCTCCATTTTATTTTAAGAAACCTTGATAGCTTCTCATAACTAAGTTTGACTCTAACTGTCTCTTAAGTTCCAAAGCAACCCCAACAACGATTAGCAATGAAGTCCCAGCTAGACTCATATTTACTTTCATATAATGTGTTGTAAGAGCTGGTACCATAGCAATTATTGCTAAGAAAGTTGCTCCAGCTAAAGTTAATCTAGTTAAAATTCTATTTAAATAATCCATAGTAGGTTCACCTGGTCTTATACCTGGTATAAATCCACCATTGTTTTTCATATTTTTAGATATATCTTCTGTATTGAATGATACAGTTGTATAAAAATATGAGAAGAAAATTATAAGTAGAATCTCAATTGATCTATATGTCCAAAATCCTTGTTCTGTTGCCATACTTAAGTATTTTTGAACAAAAGCTTGAGCATTTGGTCCCATAAACATAGCTATTGTTTGAGGAAAAGCTAAAAGTGAACTAGCAAAAATTATAGGCATAACTCCTGATTGGTTAACTTTCATTGGTATATGAGAACTTTGTCCTCCATACATCTTTCTTCCAACAACTCTTTTAGCATATTGTACAGGTATCTTTCTAGTTGCTTCTTGTATGAATGTAACTCCTGTAACTGTAAGTAATATAACTACAATTAGAAGTATTATAACCCAAGGTGCAACTTGACCAGATTTAACTTGTTGCGCGATTTTAATAACATCTGTTGGTATTCTTGATATTATACCTGCAAATATTATCACTGAACTACCATTACCGATTCCTTTTTCAGTAATTTTGTCCCCAATCCACATTACTAACATACTTGCTGAAACTAATGTTATTACAACAGTTGATATAAAAAACACACTATTTGATATTAAAGCACTTCTTACAATTCCTAATGTAATTCCCAAAGCTTGTACAACTGCTAGAGCTAGTGCTGTATATTTAGTGTACTTATTAATTTTTTTCTTTCCTTCTTCACCAGATTTTTGAAGTTCTGCTAGACTCTCAAAACCTACTGTTAGAAGTTGTATTATGATTGATGCAGTAATATATGGACTTATACCTAAAGCAAATAGTGAAAAGTTACTAAATGCTCCACCAGTAAACATATTATACAGAGAAAGTAGACTATTGCCGCCTACCATCTTTTGTATAATACTAGTGTCTATGCCTGGAACTGGTATAGTAGTACCTATTCTGAATATCACGATCATCATAAGTGTATACATTACTTTTTTTCTTACTGCTTTAATCTTCCAAGCTTGTTTTAATTTTGACAGCACGCTAATTCACCCCGCCTGTACTGGCTAGGAGATTAGCAGGTTATTATACTAACTCTGCTTTTCCACCAGCTTTTTCTATTTTTTCTTGAGCTGAAGCTGTAAATTTAGCAGCTTTAACAGTTAAAGCTTTCTCTAAATTACCTTCACCTAAGATTTTGATTCCATCTTTACCTATCTTGCTTATAGTTTTAGTAGATTTTAATAATTCTGCAGTTATTTCTGTTCCATTTTCAAATCTATTTAAAACTTCCACATTAACTTCTGTGTAAACTTTCTTAAATATGTTATTGAAACCTCTCTTAGGAAGTCTTCTAGCTAGTGGCATTTGTCCACCTTCAAATCCTACTCTTACTCCACCACCAGAACGAGACCATTGACCTTTTTGTCCACGTCCTGCAGTTTTACCTTGTCCAGTTGCAGTACCTCTACCTAATCTTCTTTTAGCTCTTACTGCACCTTCAGCAGGTTTTAACTCATGTAACTTCATGGATTGCACCTCCTTGCACTACTTTATAAAAATTATTCAGCTATTTCAGTTACTTCTAATAAGTGACTCACTTTATTTATCATACCTCTTGTTTGAGCATTGTCTTCTTTTACAACAACTTGTTCTCTTTTTCTTAATCCTAACGCTTCAACATTCTTTTTTTGGTTAGGAGTAGTTCCTATAACACTTCTAACTAACTTTATTTGTAATTTAGCCATTTTACACTACCTCCTTACCCTAGAAGTTCTTCAACTTTTTTACCTCTAAGTTTAGCTATATCTTCAACTGTTTTTAGAGAATTAAGTCCTTCTATTGTAGCATTTACCATATTTCTTGGATTGTTAGATCCTAAAGACTTAGCTCTAACGTCTTTTAGTCCAGCTAGCTCAAGTACGGCTCTAGCAGGTCCCCCAGCTATTACTCCTGTACCTTCTACAGCAGGCATTATTAATATATTTCCAGCACCAAAGTGTCCGCGTACTTCGTGAGGAATTGTAGTCCCAACTATTGGCACTACTATTAGATTTTTCTTAGCATCTTCAACTGCTTTTTTTATAGCGTCTGGTACTTCCATTGCCTTCCCAGCACCTATACCAACGTGTCCGTTTTCATCTCCAACAACTACTAACGCTGCAAATCTGAAGTTTCTACCACCTTTTACAACCTTAGTAACACGTCTTACTTCAACAACTTTTTCTTGTAAGTCAAGTTGTCCTGCATCTATCGGCTTACGACGTAGCATGTATTTTTCCCTCCTTCGTATTAGAACTTAAGACCAGCTTCTCTAGCACCTTCAGCTAATTCTTGAATTCTTCCATGATATAAGTATCCACCTCTGTCAAATACAACTTCAGTGATTCCTTTTTCAACAGCTTTTTTAGCAACTAATTCTCCAACTTTCTTAGCTGCTTCCTTGTTTCCTGTATGATTGACAGCACTCTTAACTTCTGCTTCTAAAGAAGATGCAGCAACTAGAGTTACTCTGTTTGTGTCATCTATTATTTGAGCATATATATTATTAGCACTTCTAAATACACATAATCTTGGTCTTTGAGAAGTACCGCTTATTTTTCTACGAACTCTCTTATGTCTTTGAAGTCTATTAGCATTTTTATCAGCTTTTTTTAACACCTAGCTCACTCCTTTCTAGCGTTTAAGTTTTGGTATTATTTTTTACCAGTTTTTCCTTCTTTACGTCTGATTACTTCATCAACGTATTTTATACCTTTACCTTTGTATGGCTCTGGTTTTCTCCAAGCTCTTATCTTAGCAGCATAATTTCCTACTAATTGCTTGTCTATACCTTTTACTATTAACTCTGTTTGGTTTGGAGCTTCAACAGTTATTCCTTCTGGATCTTCCATTTCAACTGGATGAGAGAAACCTAAGTTCATAACTAATTTACTTCCTTGTTTTTGAGCTCTATATCCAACACCTTTTAGTTCTAATTTCTTTTCGAAACCAGTATTTACACCTACAACCATATTATCTAATAAAGTTCTAGTTAATCCGTGTAAAGATCTATGTTTTTTATTATCAGTTGGTCTTTCAACCATTATTGTATTTTCTTCTTTTTTTATGTTTAACTCAGCACTTAATTGTTTAGTTAAAGTTCCTTTTGGACCTTTTACTGTAACTAAATTTCCTTCAGCTATAGTAACTTCAACACCTGCTGGTATTATTATTGGCTTAACACCTATTCTTGACATGGTCGCACCTCCTTACATTGTTCATATTAATTACCAAACGTAGCAGATTACTTCTCCACCAACATTTTCTTTTCTAGCTTGCTTGTCAGTTAATATTCCTTTTGAAGTAGATATAACTGATATTCCTAATCCGTTTAATACTTTTGGTATCTCGTGATTAGCAGCGTAAACTCTCATACCAGGCTTAGATATTTTCTTAAGACCTGTTATAACTCTTTCGCCTTCTTGTCCGTACTTTAATTGTATTCTTATGATACCTTGTTTTCCGTCTTCTATAACATCATAACCTCTTATGAAACCTTCTTCTAATAAGATTCTAGCTAACTCTTTCTTAATATTAGAAGCTGGAACATCTACAGTTTCATGCTTAACAACATTAGCATTTCTTATACGAGTAAGCATATCTGCAATTGGATCTGTCATTGTCATTTTGTTGCCCTCCTTCCATTCTAATCAAGCTTCTACCAGCTTGCTTTTCTAACACCAGGTATTTGACCTTTATAAGCTAATTCTCTAAAGCATATACGGCATATACCAAATTTTTTCAAAACTGAATGCGGTCTTCCGCATATAGTACATCTAGTGTATTCTCTAGTAGCGTACTTTTGCTTTCTTTGTTGTTTAACAACCATCGCTTTTCTAGCCACGGGAATCCCTCCTTTGCTTACTTAGAAAATGGCATTCCTAATAATTTTAATAATTCACGAGCTTCTTCGTCAGTTTTCGCTGTAGTAACAAATATTATATCCATTCCTCTTACTTTATCTATTTTATCATATTCTATTTCAGGGAATATTAATTGTTCTTTAACTCCTAAAGCATAGTTTCCTCTACCATCAAAAGCGTTAGGGTTAACTCCTCTAAAGTCTCTAACTCTTGGTAAAGAAACAGAAACTAGTTTGTCCATAAAGTAGAACATTTTGTCAGCTCTTAATGTAACTTTTGTTCCTATTGGCATTCCTTCTCTTAATTTGAAGTTAGCAACAGATTTTCTAGCTTTAGTTATAACAGGCTTTTGTCCTGATATTATTTCTAATTCTTCAACGCCTTTTTCTAATCCTTTTGGATTTTCTCTAGCGTCACCTATACCCATGTTAATAACTATTTTATCTAACTTAGGTATCTCCATTACGTTTTTGTATCCAAATTTCTCCATTAAAGCAGGAGCAACTTCTTTCATGTATTTTTCTTGTAATCTAGAAGCCATTTAAGGTCCCTCCTTTCAAGCAATATTTATTATAATTCTTTTCCGCTCTTTGCTGATACTCTTACTTTGTTCCCATCTTTTACTTCATATCTTACTCTAACGCCTTTTCCTGTTTCAGGATCAAATGGCATTACATTAGATATGTGTATTGGGGCTTCTTTATTTATTATTCCACCTTGTTGGTTCATAGCACTTGGTTTTTGATGTTTAGTTATTACATTTACACCTTCAACTAACACTTTGCTAGCTTTAGGATATACCTTTAAAACTGAACCTTTTTTACCTTTATCTTTACCTGCTATAACTACAACAGTGTCACCTTTTTTAACACGCATCATGTCCTATTGCACCTCCTTAATTATAGTACTTCTGGAGCAAGAGAAACTATTTTCATGAATTCATTGTCTCTTAACTCTCTAGCAACAGGCCCGAATATACGAGTCCCTACTGGAGTTTTATCGTCTTTTATTATAACAGCTGCATTCTCATCAAAAGAAATATAACTTCCATCATTACGTCTCATGCCTTGTTTAGTTCTCACTATAACAGCTTTAACAACTTTACCTTTTTTTACAACTCCACCAGGTGTTGCACTTTTAACAGTAGCAACTATAACGTCACCTATGTTACCATATCTTCTTTTACTTCCGCCTAGAACACGTATACATAAAATTTCTTTAGCTCCTGAGTTATCAGCAACTCTTAGACGTGATTCTTGTTGTATCATATCGTAATCCCTCCTTCTTCAAAAACTATTTCACTTTCTCAACAACTTCAACTAGTCTAAATCTCTTGTCTTTTGATAAAGGTCTAGTTTCCATTATTTTAACTCTATCTCCGATGTTACATATATTCTTTTCATCATGAGCCTTGAATTTTTTAGTTCTCTTAACACGTTTATTATATAGTGGATGACGTACAAACTCTTCAACAGCTACTACTATTGTTTTATCCATCTTATCACTAACAACACGGCCTATTCTAACTTTTCTTCTTCCTCTTTCCATGTTTAAAAAGCCTCCTTTCCAAATTAAGCTCTAGTTTCGTATAACTTTCTTTCAGCAAGAACAGTTTTAACTTTTGCTATATCCTTCTTAACAAACTTTATTCTAGCTGTATTTTCTAATTGACCAGTAGCTAATTGGAATCTTAAGCTAAATAATTCACTTTTGAAGTCGTTTAATTTGTTCATTAGCTCTTCGCTTGTTAAATCTCTTAATTCTTTAGCTTTCATCCTATTCACCACCCTTTACTTCTAAATCTTCTTTTTTCACAAATTTACATTTGATTGGTAATTTATGTGCAGCAAGTCTCATAGCTTCTCTTGCCTTATCTTCAGAAACACCCGCTAATTCAAACATAACTCTTCCTGGCTTAACTACAGCTACCCAATATTCTGGAGAACCTTTCCCTGCACCCATACGAGTTTCTGCTGGTTTTCTTGTTACTGGTTTATGAGGGAATATTTTTATCCAAACCTTTCCCCCTCTTTTTATATATCTAGTCATCGCGATTCTGGCAGCTTCTATTTGATTAGAAGTTATCCAAGAAGCTTCTAAGGCTACTAATCCAAACTCACCATAAGTAACTTTGTTACCTTTATGAGCTTGCCCAGCCATACTTCCTCTATGAACTCTACGACGCTTTACTCTTTTTGGCATTAACATGAGTATTTTTCCTCCTTCCTTGAACCTAACTATTATTAATTTCCTTTGTTTTCAGTTCTTTGAGGTCTTGATCCACCTTGAGGTCTTTGTCCTCTGTAGTTTCCTCTGTTATCATTTCCTCTATTATCATTTCCTCTATAGTTTCTATTGTCATTTCCTCTTCTATCGTTTCTTCTGTTATCTCTCTTATTGTCTCTTCTATCGCTCTTTCTGCTTTCTTCTCTTGGATTTACACCGTCTCTAGTTGGTAAAACTTCACCATTACATATCCAAACTTTTATACCGATTTTTCCATAAGTAGTATCAGCTTCAGCGAAACCATAATCTATATCTGCTCTTAAAGTTTGTAGTGGCACATTTCCTTCACTATAACCTTCAGTTCTAGCCATCTCAGCTCCACCTAATCTTCCAGAAGCAGAAACTTTTATTCCTTTAGCACCAGATTTCATTGCTCTTTGTATAGCTTGTTTCATTGCTCTTCTGAAAGCAACTCTTCTCTCTATAGCTAAAGCTATATTTTCAGCTACTAATTGAGCATTTTTATCTGTACTTCTTACTTCTACTATATTAACTATTATAGTTTTCTTTGTCATTTTTTCTAATTCAACTTTTAATGCTTCGATTCCTGCACCAGCTCTTCCTATAACTACTCCTGGCTTAGCAACGTGTAAGTCCATTTTTATTTTATTAGCTGATCTTTCTATTTCTATCTTAGCAACTCCAGCTGAGTATAATCTTTTCTTTAAGAATTTACGTATATTATGGTCTTCTAATAATAAGTTTCCGAACTCTTTTTTATCAGTAGCGAACCATCTTGAGTCCCAATCTTTTATAACACCGACTCTTAAGCCGTGTGGATTAACCTTTTGACCCATTACTTTCCCTCCTATCTATTAATTATTTTTTCTCTTTAACAACAACCTCTATATGAGAAGTTCTTTTTCTTATTGTAGTTGCACGACCCATAGCTCTAGGCATGAATCTCTTCATTGTTGGCCCTTGATTAGCAACTATTGATGCTATATATAATTTTTCAGTATCCATTTCGTGATTGTTTTCTGCGTTAGCTTTAGCTGATTTTACAACCTTAGCTATTATTGAAGCTGCTCCTCTTGGAGTAAACTTTAATATTGCTAATGCTTCATCAACATTCTTTCCTCTAACAAGGTCACATATTTGGCCTGCTTTTCTTGGTGATACACGTACGTATTTAGCAGTAGCTTTTGCTTCCATTGTTATTCCTCCTTTCTTAGTCATAATTTAATTATTTTCTCTTATTAGATTTTTCGTCATCCTTATGTCCTTTGAAAGTTCTAGTAGGAACGAACTCACCTAATTTATGTCCAACCATATCTTCTGTTATATATACTGGAACATGTTTTCTTCCATCATGAACAGCTATAGTGTTTTCTACCATTTGTGGAAATACAGTTGAAGATCTTGACCAAGTTTTTATAACTTCTTTACTTCCACTAGCATTCATAGCTTCTATCTTCTTTAAAAGTCTTGCATGGACAAAAGGCCCTTTTTTAGTTGATCTTGACATTTATATTCCTCCTTTCCGAGCAAAAATAAATTTACTACTTAGTTCTTCTTGATACTATTAATTTATTTGAAGCTTTATTTTTCTTTCTAGTTTTATATCCAAGAGCTGGTTTACCCCATGGAGTAACAGGAGATGGTCTACCTATTGGAGATCTACCTTCCCCTCCACCGTGTGGATGGTCATTAGGGTTCATTACAGAACCTCTTACAGTAGGTCTTATTCCCATATGTCTTTTTCTTCCTGCTTTACCGATAACTACGTTACCGTGCTCTATATTCCCAACTTGTCCTATAGTAGCTTTACAGTTTATACTTACTAATCTCATCTCACCTGATGGTAATCTTAATAAAGCATTTTTTCCTTCTTTAGCCATTAATTGTGCAGAAACTCCAGCAGATCTAACTAATTGAGCTCCTTTTCCTGGCTTTAATTCTATATTATGAATGATAGTACCAACTGGCATATCTTTTAATGCTAAACAGTTTCCTGGCTTTATATCAGCACCTAATCCTGATAATATAGTATCTCCAACATTAATTCCAACTGGAGCTAATATATATCTTTTTTCACCATCAGCATAGTTTAATAATGCGATATTTGCAGTTCTGTTTGGATCATATTCTATAGTAGCAACCTTAGCAGGTATACCATCTTTATCTCTTTTAAAATCTATTATTCTATATTTTCTTTTTTGTCCTCCACCTCTATGACGAACAGTTATTCTACCATGTACGTTTCTACCAGCATTTTTCTTTAAGTTAACTAAAAGAGATTTCTCTGGTTGATTACATGTTATTTCATCAGAAACTAAAACTGTCATTTGTCTTAAGGCAGGAGAAGTTGGTCTAAACTTTTTTATAGCCATCTGTTTTCCCTCCTTCGTTTGTTATAATACTACATTCCTTGGAAGAATTCTATTTCTTTACTATCAGCAGTTAATTTAACTACTGCTTTCTTAAAGCTTGATGTTCTTCCTTGAGTTCTACCCATTCTTTTAACTTTTCCATCGTAGTTTAAAGTATTTACTTTATCAACACTAACTCCGAATACTTTTTCTACTGCTTTTTTTATTTCAGTTTTGTTCGCATCTTTAGCCACAACAAAAGTGTATTTTTTTTCACCCATTTCAGCCATACTGTGCTCAGTTACAACTGGTCTTATTATTACATCATGTGGATTAGTCATTATGCGTACACCTCCTCCACTTTTTTAACAGCATCTGTAGTTATTATAAATGAATCATATTTTAATATATCATATACGTTCATAGTATTAACTAATGCAGTTTGAACACCTTCTATATTTCTAGCTGATTTTATTACGTTATCGTTTTTGTCAGCTATAACTACTAAAGCTTTTTTAGCAGCATTTATATTATTTAATATTTGAGCAAATTCTTTAGTTTTAGGAGCATCCATGTTTAATGCATCTAATACTATAACTTCACTATTTTGTACTTTTGAAGATAAAGCACTCTTCATAGCTAATCTTCTTACCTTCTTAGGTAATGTATATCTGTAGCTTCTTGGCTTAGGTGCAAAAGCAACTCCTCCACCTACCCATTGTACAGATCTTGTAGAACCTTGTCTTGCTCTACCTGTTCCTTTTTGTTTCCAAGGTTTTCTTCCGCCACCTCTAACTTCTGCTCTAGTTTTAGCAGATTGAGTTCCTTGTCTCTTATTTGCTAATTGATTTTTTACAACTTCGTATAAAACATGTCCATTAACTTCTACGCCAAATATAGAATCTGATAATTCTATTTCTCCAACGTTTTGTCCACTAACATTTAGTACATTTAATTTTGGCATTGTTATTCCTCCTTTCTCTAGGTTAGTCATTATTTAGAAACCTTTACAGCTTCTTTTATAGTTACTACTGAACCTTTAGCTCCTGGTATAGCTCCCTTAACTAATATAAGGTTCTTATCAGCATCTACTTTAACAACCTCTAAGTTTTGAACTGTTACCTTTACGCTTCCCATGTGTCCAGCTAATTTTTTGTTTTTAAATACTCTACCAGGGTAAGAACAAGCTCCCATTGAACCTGGTCTTCTGTGGTATCTAGAACCGTGAGTTTCAGGACCTCTACTTTGTCCATGTCTTTTTATCGGACCTTGGAATCCCTTACCTTTACTTATTCCAGTAACATCTATTTTTGCACCTGCTTCAAATACATCAGCTTTTATTTCTTGTCCTACTGTGTATCCTTCTACAGAATCTACTCTAAATTCTTTTAAATGTTTCTTTAAAACATTAGCAGCAGCTAAATGTCCTTTTTTAGGTTTGTTTAAAGCTTTTTCTTTAGCATCTTCAAAACCTATTTGTATAGCATTGTATCCATCTTTATCAACTGTTTTTATTTGAGTAACGACCATAGGTCCTGCTTCAACAGCTGTTACAGGTATAACTACACCTTTATCAGTGAATATTTGAGTCATACCAACTTTTTTGCCTAATATTCCTTTCATATTAGCACCTCCTATAATTCTTACAGCGGATTACATCTTTTAGAGTAATCATTCTAAGATAATCATCTATAGGATAATATCTTAGGGGTTCTTATAATTTTATTTCTATATCTACACCTGCTGGTAAGTCTAATCTCATTAATGAGTCAACTGTTTTAGGTGTTGGATTAGCTATGTCGATTAGTCTTTTATGAGTTCTTATTTCAAATTGTTCTCTAGAGTCTTTGTACTTATGTACAGCTCTTAATATAGTTACAATTTGTTTTTCTGTTGGTAGAGGCACAGGTCCTGAAACTTGTGATCCAGCCTTTTTAGCAGTTTCAACTATTTTCCCTGCTGAAAAATCTAATAATTTGTGATCATATGATTTTAATCTTATTCTTATTTTTTCATTCTTAGCCATTTTGTTTTCCCTCCTTTATCACGTGTTTAATTTTCAAGTTGCGTACAACCAATACCGATACACTGCTCCGGGTGTGTTGTAACTTTCAAATCGATATTAGTTCGTATTTCACTAGGATTTAATTCTTATTTTCTTAATCTCTCAAGCACACTATTATATTTTATATCATCTGTTACATTTTTTCAAGTTTTTTTTATATTTTTTTCAATTTTATTTTCTATTACAACAGCATAACCTCAAACTTGATTGTTAATCTATCTCAAGGCACTAGTTTAGTATATATGCTTTAGTGCTACTTGTCAACAAAAAACAAAAAAGAGAGGTGTTATCCCCTCTTTTTCTATATTAAATCCATTAGTTTAATAAAAGATTACTCTACTATAGTAGCAACAACTCCTGAAGCTACTGTTCTTCCACCTTCTCTTATTGAGAATCTTAGTCCCTCTTCTACAACTATTGAGTTTATTAAGTCTACTTCCATTGTTACGTTATCTCCAGGCATTACCATTTCTATTCCATCTGGTAATTTACAAGCTCCTGTTACGTCTGTTGTTCTGAAATAGAATTGTGGTCTATATCCATCAAAGAATGGTGTATGTCTTCCACCCTCTTCTTTTTTAAGTACATATACTTCTGCTGTAAACTTTGTGTGTGCCTTTACTGATCCAGTTTTTGCTAGTACTTGTCCTCTTTCTATCTCACTTCTTTGTACTCCTCTTAATAATGCTCCTATATTATCCCCTGCTTGTGCTTGGTCTAATAATTTTCTGAACATCTCTACTCCTGTTACTACTACTTTTCTTGGTGCTTCTGTTAATCCTACTAATTCTACTTCGTCTTGTACTTTTAGTACTCCTCTTTCTACTCTTCCTGTTGCAACTGTTCCTCTTCCTGTGATTGAGAATACGTCCTCTACTGGCATTAAGAATGGTTTATCTGTATCTCTCTCTGGAGCTGGTATATACTCATCTATTTGCTCGAATAATTCTACTATCTTATTTCCCCACTCGCTCTTTGGATCTTCTAATGCCATTAATGCTGACCCTCTTATTATTGGAGTATCATCTCCTGGGAAATCATATTCTGTTAATAAATCTCTTACTTCCATTTCTACTAGTTCTAATAACTCTTCGTCATCTACCATGTCACATTTGTTTAAGAATACTACTATATATGGTACACCAACTTGTCTTGATAATAGTATATGCTCTCTTGTTTGTGGCATTGGTCCATCTGTTGCTGAACAAACTAATATTGCTCCGTCCATTTGTGCTGCTCCTGTTATCATGTTCTTAACGTAGTCAGCATGTCCTGGGCAGTCAACGTGTGCGTAGTGTCTGTTTGGAGTTTCATACTCAACGTGTGCTGTTGATATTGTGATTCCTCTTTCTCTTTCTTCTGGAGCTTTATCTATGTTTGCGAAATCTACTGCTTCTCCTAATTGATATCTGTCATATAATGTTTTTGTTATTGCTGCTGTTAATGTAGTTTTACCGTGGTCAACGTGTCCTATTGTACCTATATTAACATGAGGTTTTGTTCTTTCGTATTTAGCTTTAGCCATTTTGAATTTCCTCCCTTTATCTTGTGCGATATGAGATATATCTCATATCGCTGATTATTTTTTATATTTATATTATTAATTATTTTTAAATTATTTTCCTTCAGCTATTTTCTTAGCAACTGAAGCTGGAACTTGCTCATAGTGATCGAATATCATTGTATAAGTTGCACGACCTTGAGTTGAAGATCTTAGGTCTGTTGAGTATCCAAACATTTCTGAAAGTGGAACGAATGCATTTATAACTTGTGCACCACTTCTAGCTTCCATACCTTGGATTAATCCTCTTCTTGAGTTTAAGTCACCCATAACATCTCCCATGTAATCTTCTGGAGTAACAACTTCTACTTTGAAGTAAGGCTCTAAAAGAACTGCATTACCTTTCTTCATAGCATCTTTGAATGCCATTGAACCAGCCATTTTAAACGCCATCTCAGAAGAGTCAACCTCATGGTAAGAACCATCATATAACTCAACAGCAACGTCTACAACTGGATAACCAGCAACTATACCAGATTGCATAGCTCCTTGTATACCCATGTCAACTGGACCAACATATTCTTTTGGTACAGATCCACCAACAGTTTTGTTTGTGAACTTGTATCCTTCACCTGGCTCTTGAGGAGCAACTCTAATCTTAACGTGACCGTATTGTCCTCTACCACCTGATTGCTTAGAGTACTTGTATTCAACATCAACTGGTTGAGTTATAGTTTCTCTATATGCAACTTGTGGTGCACCAACTTTAGCTTCTACTTTAAATTCTCTTAATAATCTATCTACTATTATCTCTAAGTGTAACTCACCCATACCAGATATTATAGTTTGTCCTGTTTCTTGGTCAGTCTTAACTGTGAAAGTTGGGTCTTCTTCAGCTAATTTTTGAAGAGCTATACCCATTTTTTCTTGAGCTGCTTTAGAGCTTGGCTCTATAGCAACAGATATAACTGGCTCAGGGAATTCCATAGATTCAAGTATTATTGGATTAGCAGGGTCACATAATGTGTCTCCAGTAGTAGTATCTTTTAATCCTACTGCTGCTGCTATATCTCCAGCATAAACTTTAGTTATTTCTTCTCTTGTATTGGCATGCATTTGTAATATACGACCAATTCTTTCTCTCTTATTCTTAGTTGCATTTAAAACATAAGAACCAGATTCTAATGTTCCAGAGTAAACTCTGAAGAACGCTAGTTTTCCAACGAATGGGTCAGTCATTATTTTGAATGCTAGTGCAGAGAATGGCTCTTCATCAGAAGAATGTCTTTCAGCTTCTTCTCCATCTTCTAATATACCTTTTATAGCTGCTATATCTGTTGGTGCTGGTAAGTAATCTAAAACTGCATCTATTACTAACTGAACACCTTTATTTCTATAAGCTGTACCACAGAAAACTGGGTTCATTTCACAAGCTATAGTAGCTTTTCTTATAGCAACTTTTAATTCTTCTATAGTAGGCTCTTCACCTTCAAGATATTTCATCATTAGTTCTTCATCAGTTTCAGCTACTGATTCAACTAATTTTTCTCTCCACTCAGTGGCTAATTCTTTCATGTCTTCTGGTATATCTGTTTCTTCCATTTCAACCCCTAGGTCGTCTTTGTATATAACAGCATCCATTTTTAATAAGTCTATTATACCTATGAATGAATCTTCTTTACCTATTGGTAATTGCATAGGAACTGCATTAGAATTTAATCTAGATTTCATCATGCTTACAACATTGTAGAAATCTGCACCTAATATATCCATTTTATTTACAAAAGCTATTCTAGGTACTCCATAAGTTTCAGCTTGTCTCCATACATTTTCTGATTGAGGCTCAACTCCACCTTTTGCACAGAATACAGCAACTGAACCGTCAAGAACTCTTAGAGATCTTTCAACTTCAACTGTGAAGTCCACGTGTCCAGGAGTATCTATTATATTTATTCTATGGTCTTTCCATGAAGCAGTAGTAGCGGCAGAAGTTATTGTTATACCTCTTTCCTTTTCTTGCTCCATCCAGTCCATTTGAGAAGCTCCTTCATGAGTTTCTCCTATTTTATGAGTTTGCCCAGTATAAAACAGAATTCTTTCTGTAGTAGTAGTTTTTCCTGCATCTATATGAGCCATGATTCCTATATTCCTAGTTCTTTCCAAAGGAAACTTTCTAGCCATGGTTATCCTCCTTATGATATCCTCAATTTTATAAGATATCTATATATCCTACCATCTGTAATGAGCAAATGCTTTGTTAGCCTCTGCCATTTTATGAGTATCTTCTTTTTTCTTAACTGAAGCTCCAGTGTTGTTAGCTGCATCCATTATTTCTTTAGCAAGCTTATCAACCATTCCTTTTTCTCCACGAGCTCTAGTGTATTTTACTAGCCATCTTAAACCTAATGTTTGTCTTCTTTCAGGTCTAACTTCGATTGGTACTTGGTAGTTTGCTCCACCAACTCTTCTTGCTTTTACTTCTAAAACAGGCATTATATTGTCCATTGCTTTATTAAATACTTCTAAAGCTTCTTCTCCTGTCTTTTCAGCAATAACTGCGAAAGCATCATAAACTATACTTTGAGACTTTCCTTTTTTTCCGTCTACCATTAGATTATTTATTAATTTAGTAACTACCTTACTCCCATACATAGGATCTGGTAAAACTTCTCTTTTTGGAACATTACCTTTTCTTGGCATTTCGCTTCCCTCCTTAATTATTTAACTTAAATCATAGGTACTCGACATAATTCACTTAATGCCGTGATGCCATAAATATATATATTTAAAGCACCGAACTATAATCAATCATTAATTGTTTTTACTTTTTAGCTTCTTTAGGTCTCTTCGCACCGTACTTAGATCTTGATTGTCTTCTCTTATCAACACCTGCTGTATCTAAAGTACCTCTTAGTATATGGTATCTAACCCCTGGAAGGTCTTTTACTCTTCCTCCTCTTATAAGAACAACACTATGCTCTTGTAAGTTGTGTCCTTCTCCTGGTATATAAGCAGAAACTTCTATACCATTAGTTAATCTAACTCTGGCAACTTTTCTTAAAGCTGAGTTAGGTTTCTTAGGAGTAACTGTTTTTACTGAAGTACAAACCCCTCTTTTTTGTGGGGCACTAGCGTCAGTTACTTTCTTGTTTAAAGAGTTGTAACCTTTTTGTAATGCTGGAGCAGTAGATTTCTTCTCTACCGCTTTTCTACTTTTACGAACTAATTGGTTAATTGTTGGCATCATCTGCACCTCCTTCCAAATTTTCGATCTTATCAGTGACCGCCAACTACATCAATATGAATATTCATACTGACTGATTGTAACATACGTTACTTACAATTTAATGTCTATAACACATAAATATGTGATATTAGCATTTTTCTAGCTTGATGCTTTTTAGTTTTTATTTATTGCCATCTAAAAGTCACTAAGAGCTTATTCAAGCCCTTAGTGCACTTTTAAACAACACACTTTACTATTTTAACACCACAAATAATGGTTGTCAAGATTTCTTTACTCTATCTGCCATTAATCTTCAATTTTTTCAACAGCTATATTTCTATATTTCTTCATTCCTGTTCCAGCTGGTATTAATTTACCTAATATAACATTTTCTTTAAGTCCTATTAAGTGGTCTTCTTTACCTTTTATTGCTGCCTCTGTTAATACTCTTGTTGTCTCCTGGAATGAAGCTGCTGATAAGAATGAATCAGTTGCAAGAGACGCTTTAGTTATACCAAGTAAAACTCTTTTAGCAACTGCTGGTCTTAGACCTTTGGCTACAGCATCTTTATTACATTCATTGAATGTTAATACATCTTCATATCCACCTGGTAATAAATCTGTATCTCCTGGGTCTTCAACTTTAACTTTAGATAGCATTTGTCTTACTATAACTTCTATATGCTTATCGTTAACGTCAACCCCTTGAAGTCTATACACTCTTTGAACTTCTTTAACTATATATTCTTGAACTCCCTTAACACCATTTACTCTTACTATATCATGAGGATTTATAAACCCTTGTGTTAATGGGTCTCCAGCTTCTAACATTTGACCTTGTTTAACCTTTAATCTAGAACCATATGGTATCACATATGTTTGAGTTTCGCCTTCTGCTGGTATTACATTTACTTCTTTTCTCTTTCCAGTTTCGTCTATTTCAACTCTACCAGATACTTCAGTTATTACGGCTAATCCTTTTGGTTTTCTAGCCTCAAATAATTCTTCAACCCTTGGAAGACCTTGAGTTATATCGGCTCCTGCAACTCCTCCAGTATGGAATGTACGCATTGTAAGCTGAGTACCCGGCTCACCGATAGATTGAGCTGCTATTATACCAACTGCTTCACCTATATTAACTTCTTTTCCTGTAGCTAAGTTTCTACCATAGCACTTAGAACAAACTCCATGATTAGTTTTACAGTTAAGAACTGTTCTTATCCTAATTTTTTCAATCCCTAAATCTACTATAGTTTCTGCTTCATCTTCTTGTATCATAGCATCAGCTTCAACTATAACCTCACCAGTTTCAGGATTTAATATAGGGTCTATAGTATATCTTCCTACAATTCTATCATATATCTCTTCTATAACTTCATTTCCTTCTTTTATAGCATAAATTTCTGTAGTATCCTCTGTTCCACAATCTATTTCTCTTACGATAACATCTTGACTTACATCAACAAGTCTTCTTGTTAAGTATCCAGATTCAGCTGTACGTATAGCGGTATCAGCAAGACCTTTTCTGGCACCATGTGAAGATGTAAAGTATTCTAGTACTGATAGACCTTCACGGAAATTAGATTTAACTGGTATCTCAACTGTTTTACCAGACGCATTGGCCATAAGACCACGCATTCCTGCCAGCTGTCTAATTTGGTTTTTAGAACCTCTGGCTCCTGAATGTGCCATTATATATATATTATTTAATCTGTCTAGTCCACCCATAAGAGCATCAGTAACTTTATCAGTTGTTTCTGTCCATGTCTCTATGACTTTCTCATATCTCTCTTCATCAGATATTAGACCTCTTCTGTACGCTTTTTCATATTTATCAACTTTTGCTTCTGCTTCAGATATAAATACTTTCTTTTCTTCTGGTACACTCATATCATCAACAGCAACTGTTATTCCACCTAGTGTAGAATATTTAAATCCTAGAGCTTTTATATAATCTAATAATTCAGCTGTTTCTGTATTTCCATGTTTTCTAAAACATTTATCTATTATTTTACCAAGAGATTTTTTATCTGCTAAGAAATCAACTTCAAGTGCAAATGGGTTTTCTTTTCTATCTACAAAACCTAAATCTTGAGGTATATTTTCATTAAATATAAATCTACCAACAGTACTTTCAACTAATGAGCTGCTTCCATCTTCAAGTGTTACCTTTAATTTTACTAAAGCATGTAGATGAACTGATTTATTATAATAAGCAAGTAATAGCTCATTAAAGTCTTTAAATACCATTCCTGTTCCTTTAGCTCCATCTTGTGCTTCTATTGTTAGATAATAGCAACCTAAAACCATATCCTGAGATGGAGTAGTTATAGGTGAACCATCTTTAGGAGCAAGGATATTATTTACAGAAAGCATTAAGAATCTTGCTTCTGCTTGTGCTTCTACTGATAAAGGTACATGGACTGCCATTTGGTCACCATCGAAGTCTGCATTATAAGCTGTACATACAAGAGGATGTAGTTTTATAGCCTTACCTTCAACTAAGATTGGTTCAAATGCTTGTATACCTAATCTATGTAGAGTCGGTGCACGGTTAAGAAGAACTGGATGACTTTTTATAACATCTTCTAAAACATCCCAAACTTCTGGCTTAACTTTTTCTACTATAGATTTCGCACTCTTTATATTATGTGCATAACCTTCTTTAACTAATTTATCCATAACAAACGGCTTGAATAATTCCAACGCCATTTTCTTTGGAAGTCCACATTGATAGAATTTAAGTTCTGGTCCAACAACTATAACAGAACGTCCTGAGTAGTCAACACGCTTACCAAGTAAGTTTTGACGGAAACGACCTTGCTTACCTTTTAGCATATCTGATAAAGATTTAAGTGGTCTATTTCCAGGACCTGTTACAGGTCTACCTCTTCTACCATTGTCTATTAATGCATCAACTGCTTCTTGAAGCATTCTTTTTTCATTTCTTACAATTATATCTGGAGCTCCAAGCTCTAATAGTCTTTTAAGTCTATTATTTCTATTTATAACTCTTCTATATAAATCATTTAGGTCTGAAGTCGCAAATCTTCCACCATCAAGTTGTACCATTGGTCTTAAATCTGGTGGGATTACTGGTATTGCATCTAAAATCATCCATTCTGGTTTATTTCCAGACTTTTTAAATGCCTCTACAACTTCTAATCTTCTGATTGTTCTAACTTTCTTTTGTCCTGTACTATCTTTTAATTCCGCTCTTAAGTCTTTACTTTGTTGCTCCAAATTTATATTTTGTAGTAATATCTTTACAGCTTCAGCACCCATTCCTACAGTAAAAGTATATCCATACTTTTCAAGAGCAGTTCTGTACTCTTTTTCTGTAAGTAACTGTTTTTCATTCAATCCAGTTTCTCCAGGGTCAACTACTACATATGAAGCAAAGTATAATATTTTTTCTAATGATCTTGGTGACATATCAAGTAAAAGTCCCATTCTACTTGGTATACCTTTGAAGTACCAGATGTGAGACATAGGAGCTGCTAGCTCTATATGTCCCATTCTCTCTCTTCTTACCTTTGATTTAGTTACTTCTACTCCACATCTATCACAAACTACACCTTTATATCTAACTCTTCTATATTTACCACAATGGCACTCCCAGTCTTTTTGTGGTCCAAATATTCTTTCACAGAAAAGACCATCTTTCTCTGGCTTTAAAGTACGGTAATTTATAGTTTCTGGCTTTTTAACTTCTCCTCTAGACCATTGTCTTATTTTTTCTGGAGAAGCCAATGCTATTTTTATCGACTCGAAATTGTTTAATTCAAACAAGGAGTTCTCTCCCTTCTATTTGAGATTTACATTAATTAAATTTACATATCAAAGTCATCACTTTCAAAATCTATTTCTTCTTCAAATAAATCATCTTCAGTGAATTCTTCTAAATTCTCTATATCCTCATCTTCTGCGTTTTCAGCAAAATCATCTTCAATTTCTTCTATTATGTTACTTTCTTCAACTTCTCCCATATGATTTACAACGTCTAGCTCAAATTCACCTATTGTATCATCTTCATCTACAGATTCTCTCACTTCTATTTCTTGGTCTTCATCTGTCAACACTTTTACATCTAAGCATAAACTTTGAAGTTCCTTTATAAGAACCTTAAATGATTCTGGGATTCCTGGCTCAGGTATGTTTTCACCTTTAACTATAGCTTCGTAAGTTCTAACACGTCCTACAACATCATCAGACTTAACAGTAAGTATTTCTTGAAGTATGTGAGCAGCTCCATATGCTTCTAGAGCCCAAACCTCCATCTCTCCAAATCTTTGTCCACCAAATTGTGCTTTACCACCTAGTGGCTGTTGAGTAACTAATGAGTATGGTCCAGTACTTCTTGCATGTAGCTTTTCATCTACTAAGTGATGTAGTTTTAAGTAATACATATATCCAACAGTTATTCTGTTGTCAAAAGTCTCACCTGTTCTACCATCGTATAAAGTTAATTTACCATCTCTAGGATAACCAGCATCTTCAAGAGCATCCATTATATCGTACTCATTAGCACCATCGAATACTGATGTTGCTACATACCATCCTAATGTCTTAGCAGCTAGTCCTAAATGTACTTCTAGAACCTGACCGATGTTCATACGTGATGGTATACCTTGTGGGTTAAGTATTATATCTAGAGGAGTTCCATTTTCCATAAATGGCATATCTTCTTCTGGTAATATTCTTGAGATAACCCCCTTATTACCATGACGACCAGCCATTTTATCTCCAACTTTTATCTTTCTCTTTTTAGCTATATAACATCTTACTAATTCATTTACTCCTGGAGATAAATCATCTCCATTTTCTCTAGTAAATACTTTTACATCAACTATTATACCAGATTCACCATGAGGTACTTTAAGTGAAGTATCTCTAACTTCTCTAGCTTTTTCTCCAAATATTGCACGAAGTAATCTTTCCTCAGCAGTAAGTTCAGTTTCTCCTTTTGGAGTTACCTTACCAACTAGTATATCACCTGAATCTACCTCTGCACCTATTCTTATTATACCTCTATCATCTAAGTTTTTGATTGCACTATCTCCAACATTAGGTATATCTCTAGTTATTTCCTCTGGTCCTAGTTTTGTATCTCTAGCTTCACATTCATATTCTTCTATATGAATTGTTGATAATCTATCTTCTTTAACTAATCTTTCATTTATTAATATGGCATCCTCGTAGTTATAACCTTCCCAAGTCATGAATGCTATAAGACAGTTTCTTCCAAGTGCAACTTCACCTAAATCAGTTGCTGGACCATCTGCTATAACATCGCCTCTCTCTATCTTTTCACCTTTACTTATTATAGGTGTTTGATTTATACAAGTACCTGAGTTTGAACGTTTAAACTTAAGTAGATTATATCTATCTCTGTTTCCATCTTCTCTTTTTATAATTATTTCATCTGCTGTTACTCTTTCTGCTATACCAGAATTTCTAGCAACAACAACTGCTCCAGAGTCTTTTGCAGCTCTATATTCTATACCAGTTCCTATAATTGGCGCTTCTCTTCTAACTAGAGGCACTGCCTGACGCTGCATGTTCGCTCCCATAAGAGCACGGTTGGCATCATCATTTTCTAGGAAAGGTATCATAGCAGTTGCAACAGATACAACTTGCTTAGGAGATATATCCATGTAATCTACTCTGCTTTCAGGAACCATTTCAACAGCACCATTTACAGTTCTACAAACAACTCTATGGTTTACGAACTTTCCATCATCTGTTAATGGCTCATTTGCCTGAGCTCTTACAAATAAGTCTTCCTCATCAGCAGTTAAATAATGTATTTCATCAGTAACTGTTGCTGTTTCTTTGTCAAATTTTCTATATGGTGATTCTATAAATCCAAATTCATTTATCTTTGCATAAGTTCCTAGAGAGTTTATAAGACCGATATTTGGTCCCTCTGGAGTCTCTATTGGACACATTCTACCATAGTGCGAATGGTGAACGTCACGCACTTCGAATCCAGCTCTTTCTCTTGAAAGACCTCCAGGTCCAAGAGCTGATAATCTTCTCTTATGTGTTAACTCAGATAGTGGATTTGTTTGGTCCATGAACTGAGATAACTGAGAACTACCAAAGAATTCTTTTATTGCAGCAGAAACTGGTCTTATGTTAACTAACGCTTGAGGCGTTATAGCTTCCATATCTTGAACTGTCATTCTTTCTTTTATAACTCTTTCCATTCTTGAAAGACCAATTCTAACTTGATTTTGTAATAATTCACCTACAGATCTTATTCTTCTGTTTCCTAGGTGGTCTATATCATCAATATTTCCTATATTATAGAATATATTGAACTCATAACTTATTGAAGCTATTATGTCATCTAATAATATATGTTTTGGTATAAGTTCTTTAATTCTTGATTTTATAGCTTCTTTTATTTCTTCTTCATCGCTATATCCATCTAAAATTTCTTTTAAAGTCGGATAATGTACTTTTTCTTTTATGTTTAAATCATCTATGTCAAAATTAATGTGAGACTTAATATCTACGAAATTATTTCCTATAACTCTAACTTTCTTATCATCATCCATTAGTAGATTTACTACATTTATACCTGCATTTTGTATATCTTTAGCTAACTCATAACTTATTTTTTCTCCAGCTTTTACAAATACTTCCCCAGTTTCTGGATTTATTATGTCTTGTGCTGAAATTTTATTCATTATTCTATAACATAAAGCAAGTTTCTTATTAAATTTATATCTACCAACTTTTGCTAAGTCATATCTTTTTGGATCAAAGAATAAAGCATTTAATAAAGATGATGCACTTTCTACAGTAGGAGGTTCACCTGGTCTTAATTTTTTGTATATCTCTACAAGACCTTCCTCTACTGATTTAGTATTATCCTTTTCTAATGTAGCAGATAATCTTTCGTCTTCTCCTAAAAGGTCAATTATCTCTGCATCTGTTCCTATCCCTAAAGCTCTAAGTAAAACTGTAACTGGTTGTTTTCTTGTTCTATCAACTCTTACAGAAATTACATCATTAGAATCTGTCTCATATTCTAACCATGCTCCTCTATTAGGAATTACAGTAGATGAAATCAATCTCTTACCTGTTTTATCTCTTTCTTCCGCATAGTAAACACCAGGAGATCTAACTAATTGACTTACTATAACTCTTTCTGCTCCATTTATAACGAAAGTTCCTCTTTCTGTCATTAAAGGGAAGTCACCCATAAATACTTCTTGTTCTTTTATCTCGCCTGTTTCTTTATTTATAAGTCTTACCTTAACTTTTAGAGGTGCACAATATGTAGCATCTCTCTCTTTACACTCTTCTATATCGTACTTTGGTTTATCGTCTAAAGAATAGTCAACAAATTCCAATATAAGATTACCAGTATAATCTTCTATTGGTGAAATATCATCAAACACTTCTTTTAAACCTTCTTTTAAAAACCACTCATAGGAATCTACTTGAATTTCTATAAGATTTGGCACATCAGCTATTTCCTTAATTTTAGAAAAGCTCATTCTAGTTCTTTTACCTATCGTGACAGGATGTGGCATTCACTTTTCACCTCTCAATAATTAAAAATAAAACAATAGTTCATTCTAACGCATCTAATAATTTTAGCATATTGTCAAGTATTTTTCAATATATTTTTTATCTTATATGTAAACTATGCATTATTTTTGATTTTTTATAAATTATTTTTAGCATATATTATGTATTATGTACAATTTCTTAATATAAAATCCATATTTTTCATTTATAGGTCTAATTTTCTATATAAACTTCTATACAAATACCCTTCCCCTATTTAATTATAATTCCATGATGAAATAGTTGTAAATAATTAGATTTATACAAGTATATACAATTTATTAAATATACAAAATAAAGACCATAGATAAATTTAACTTGGAATTTTTAGTCTTAAACTTTTTCCAATGTAAATTATATCTATGGTCTTTATAAAAATAGAATTTCTAACATAACTAATATATAAATTTTCTTTATATATTAGTGTATTGATTATCCTAATATGTTATCTGCAAATTGTGGAGTAGGTAAACCAAATCCTCCTGCAACTTCAAGTAAATCCCCTGTTATGAATGATGAGTCATCACTAGCATAGAATAGAACGGCTTTTGCTATATCATCTGGTTCCCCTATACGATTTAAAGGAACATGCTTTAAAAACTCTTTTATGAACTCTGGAGACATATTATCTAATGCTGCCTTAGTTGCAATAAGTCCTGGAAGTACGGCATTACATCTAACATGATTTTTTGCATATTGTGTTGCTATGTTTTGAGTTAATGAATTGATTGCTGCTTTTGATACACAGTAAGCTATTCTAGATAAATCAGGCAATACTGAACCTATACTTGATATATTTACTATACTGCCTTTTCCATTCTTTATCATATGAGGAATTGCTGCTTTACATGGTAAATACACACTTTTTAAATTAGTATTTACTGTGTCAAAGAAATTATCTGTATCCCCAGTTACAAGGTCTTTGTCAAGAGAAGGGTTTGTTGAACCAAAATTGTTTACAAGTATATCTATCTTACCTTCTTTTTTAACTACGTCTTCTATCATTGAAGTAAAAGTTTCTTCTTCACGAGCATTAAAGTAAACAAACTTAGCACAACCACCTTCTGCACTTATTTTATTTATAACTTCATTAGCTAATTCTTCTGAACGAGCTGCTAAATATACAATTGCTCCATTCTTTGCTAATATCTCTGCTGAAGCTAATCCAATACCTTTTGTTGCAGCAGTAACTACTGCAATTTTTCCTTGTAATTTTTCCATTATTAATTCCTCCTTAAATACATCCTTCAAAGTCTACAAATTTCGATTTTTTTAATACTTAGTTCATTTTAAAATTTATATTTGTTAATTAATTATTTATTACATTTTATTTCTAAATTATTCATGTATTTTTTTAAAATAATATGTAATTTTTTACAGTTCCATTTAATTATATAGCCTATATATATACATTACAATAATTGTTTATATATTAATTTAATAATAGTATTAAATTAATATATCATTACATACTATATGATACCCTTAATTTAATACTATTATATATATTTTTTGCATTTTATAAAAATATTTTCTTTATAATTCTAGATAAATTCTATGATTTTTTGCAAATAAAAAAGATACCCATAGGGTATCTTTTTAAAGAAACTACTTAACTTCTACTTTAGCTCCAGCAGCTTCTAATTTTTCTTTTATTTGGTCAGCTTCTTCTTTAGAAGCTCCTTCTTTAACTGTCTTAGGAGCGTTATCAACTACTTCTTTAGCTTCTTTTAATCCTAATCCTGTTATTTCTCTAACTGCTTTTATAACTCCAACTTTTGAAGAACCAACTTCAGCTAATACTACATCAAATTCAGTTTTTTCTTCAGCAGCTGGTCCACCAGCAGCTGCACCAGCTACCATTACTGGAGCTGAAGCTGATACACCGAATTTTTCTTCAGCAGCTTTAACTAATTCATTTAATTCTAAAACTTTCATATTTTCTATAGCTTCTAATATTTGTTCTATTGTCATTTTTAGCACCTCCGAATTTTATTTCAAATTAATATTTATAATTTTTTAATTAAGCTATTAAGCTTCTTCTTGACCTTCTGCCTTTTTCGCTATTGCATCTATTAAATATGCAAAGTTTGATACTGGAGCTTTTAAGCTACCAAGTAATTTAGCGATAAGAACTTCTCTTGATGGTATGTTAGCCATTTCAACAATTTTAGACTCATCGTAGAATGCACCTTCCACAATACCCATCTTTAATTTCATCTTTGGATGAGAATCCATGAATCCTTTTAATATTCTTGCTGGAGCAACTGGATCATCATATCCAAATGCTATAGCATTAGTTCCAACTAATAATTCATCATTGAATTGCTCTATACCAACTTCTTTAGCTGCTCTTCTAACTAAAGTATTTTTATATACTTTGTAATCTACACCAGCTTCTCTCATTTGTTTTCTTAACTCAGTTACCTCTTCAACTGTTAATCCTTTGTAATCTACAACAACAGCAGCAGAAGATTTTTGTAACTTTTCAACTATCTCAGAAACAACTTCTGATTTAATTTCTATAGCTTTTCTCATATAGATGTGCACCTCCTTCACCAAATAGGCTTAGTATTTACCGCAACATTATAAAAAGCTTTTGTTGCCAAAAGTAGACATCAAAAGCTTTAGTAATCTCAATTTATCTAAAACCTCGGCGGGATATTAAGCTCTCGCACCCACTATCTACGGCAAATCTATTCTTTTTTACATTGACAAGTGATATAATAACATTTTTGTCAACCTGTGTCAACAGTTTTATTATTCAGCTGTTCTTGCTGGGTTTATTTTAACTCCAGGTCCCATTGAAGAAGCTACTGTTACACTTCTTAAATATTGTCCTTTAGCAGCAGCTGGTTTAGCTTTTATTATAGCATCCATTAATGCAGCAAAGTTTTCAGCTAATTTTTCTCCACCAAATGATACTTTTCCTACTGGAACGTGTATTATGTTAGTTTTGTCTAATCTGTATTCAACTTTACCAGCTTTTATTTCATCTATAGCTTTAGCTACATCAAATGTAACTGTTCCTGATTTAGGGTTTGGCATTAAACCTTTAGGTCCTAATACTCTACCTAATCTACCTACTACACCCATCATATCTGGAGTAGCAACTACTATATCAAATTCAAACCAGTTTTCACCTTGTATTTTTTGAACTAATTCTTCAGCTCCTACAAAGTCAGCACCAGCTTGTTCAGCTTCTTTAGCTTTCTCACCTTTAGCAAAAACTAAAACTCTTTTAGTTTTACCAGTTCCGTGAGGTAATACAACTGCACCTCTTACTTGTTGGTCAGCATGTCTTGAGTCAACACCTAATTTAATGTGTGCTTCTACTGTCTCATCAAATTTAGCTCCAGCTATATCTGAAACTAATGTTAATGCTTCTGATGCATCATAAAATTTAGTTCTATCTACTTTTTCTAATGCACCTGCATATCTTTTACCTTTTTTAGCCATTTTATTTTCCTCCTCGTGGTTAATTTCGGCTTTTCGCCTCCCACTTTATAAAAAAAAGTGTATCTTTTAATTAGTCTTCTACTACAACACCCATGCTTCTAGCAGTACCCGCTATCATACTCATAGCTGCTTCTACTGATGCAGCATTTAAGTCAGGCATTTTTAACTCAGCTATTTCTCTTACTTGAGCTGAAGTTATTTTAGCAACTTTCTTTTTGTTTGGTTCTCCAGAACCTGATTTTAAGTTTAATGCTTTTTTAATTAAAACTGCAGCTGGTGGAGTTTTTGTTATAAAACTGAATGATCTATCTTGATATACAGTTATAACAACTGGTATTATCATTCCAGCTTGATCTGCAGTTTTAGCATTAAATTCTTTTGTGAATCCCATTATATTAACACCATGTTGTCCTAATGCTGGTCCAACTGGTGGCGCTGGAGTAGCCTTTCCTGCAGGTATTTGTAATTTTATTTGACCTATAACTTTTTTAGCCATTTTGAGCGCACCTCCTCAGATTTTTCTATAATAATAGTATTAGATTTTTTCTATACCTTCAAGCTCTATTACAAATAGAGTCCTTTTACCAAATGCATTTATGCATACTTTGACTTCTCTATTTTCTAAGTCAATTTCTTCTATGTTACCTATTTGTCCACTAAATGGTCCTTGAGATACTTTTACTGTGTCTCCTATTTCAAAATCAATATCACTATTTACTACTTTAGGGTCTGTTGTATCTATCCCCATAGCTTTGACTTCATCTTCACTTAATGGTACTGGTTTTGAACCAGGTCCAACGAAACCTGTAACTCCCTTAGTATTTCTTACTACATACCAAGATTCATCAGTTATTATCATTTTAACCAAGACATAACTTGGATAAACTTTACGTTGTCTAGTTTTTTCTTTTCCAGTTTTAGTAGTTTCCACTACCTCTTCTGTTGGAACAACTACTTGTCTTATGCAGTCTTCCATACCTCTTGTTTTAACTGCTTTCTCAATTGTAGCTTTAACTTTATTTTCATGTCCCGAATAGGTATGAACTACATACCAACTTGCTTCTTGTAATTCTGACATTTAACTTACCTCTTTTCGTCTATTTTAGTAATAACGCTAGTGCACCAGATAATATAGTGTCTATACCCCATACTAATATAGTGCATGAAATAACTACAGTTAAAACTATACTTGTGTTTTTAAACAGTTCCTTTTTTGTCGGCCATGTAACTCTTTTTAATTCTTGCTTAGTTTCTTTTAGATATCCAAATAAACTAAACCTTTTTTTAGTTTTTGCACCGTCATTTTTTTGGGCAGCCATTCCATACTCACATCCTTATAAAAAACTATTTTGTTTCTTTATGAGTTGTATGCTTTTTACAGAATCTACAATATTTTTGTAATTCTATTCTGTCTGGATTATTTTTCTTATTCTTAGTAGTGTTGTAGTTTCTTTGCTTACACTCTGTACATGCTAAAGTTACTTTAACTCTCATCTGATACACCTCCAACTTTGTAATACAATAATATATATTGTTAATATATGTGAATATAATACCTTTAAAATATGTATTTATTAAAAATCTACAGTATTCAAGATATTATTAACTTCCTATAATCATTACCTTGTATAAGTTATCACAAAATCCTATGCTGTGTCAATGTTTTTGTATTTCTATGTTAAAAAAAGAGGAGCATAACCCCTCTTTTTATTATTCTTTTTAATCCATCAGTTTAATAAAAGATTACTCTACTATAGTAGCAACAACTCCTGAAGCTACTGTTCTTCCACCTTCTCTTATTGAGAATCTTAGTCCCTCTTCTACAACTATTGAGTTTATTAAGTCTACTTCCATTGTTACGTTATCTCCAGGCATTACCATTTCTATTCCATCTGGTAATTTACAAGCTCCTGTTACGTCTGTTGTTCTGAAATAGAATTGTGGTCTATATCCATCAAAGAATGGTGTATGTCTTCCACCCTCTTCTTTTTTAAGTACATATACTTCTGCTGTAAACTTTGTGTGTGCCTTTACTGATCCAGTTTTTGCTAGTACTTGTCCTCTTTCTATCTCACTTCTTTGTACTCCTCTTAATAATGCTCCTATATTATCCCCTGCTTGTGCTTGGTCTAATAATTTTCTGAACATCTCTACTCCTGTTACTACTACTTTTCTTGGTGCTTCTGTTAATCCTACTAATTCTACTTCGTCTTGTACTTTTAGTACTCCTCTTTCTACTCTTCCTGTTGCAACTGTTCCTCTTCCTGTGATTGAGAATACGTCCTCTACTGGCATTAAGAATGGTTTATCTGTATCTCTCTCTGGAGCTGGTATATACTCATCTATTTGCTCGAATAATTCTACTATCTTATTTCCCCACTCGCTCTTTGGATCTTCTAATGCCATTAATGCTGACCCTCTTATTATTGGAGTATCATCTCCTGGGAAATCATATTCTGTTAATAAATCTCTTACTTCCATTTCTACTAGTTCTAATAACTCTTCGTCATCTACCATGTCACATTTGTTTAAGAATACTACTATATATGGTACACCAACTTGTCTTGATAATAGTATATGCTCTCTTGTTTGTGGCATTGGTCCATCTGTTGCTGAACAAACTAATATTGCTCCGTCCATTTGTGCTGCTCCTGTTATCATGTTCTTAACGTAGTCAGCATGTCCTGGGCAGTCAACGTGTGCGTAGTGTCTGTTTGGAGTTTCATACTCAACGTGTGCTGTTGATATTGTGATTCCTCTTTCTCTTTCTTCTGGAGCTTTATCTATGTTTGCGAAATCTACTGCTTCTCCTAATTGATATCTGTCATATAATGTTTTTGTTATTGCTGCTGTTAATGTAGTTTTACCGTGGTCAACGTGTCCTATTGTACCTATATTAACATGAGGTTTTGTTCTTTCGTATTTAGCTTTAGCCATTTTGAATTTCCTCCCTTATCTTTCGATATAAATTAATTTTGCTCACAATAAGCTTATGGTAAGTATTTTACTATTAATCATTTCTGTTTTCAAGATGTTTTTCTAATTTTCTCTTAACCCTTTGTAAAGCGTTATCTATTGACTTTACATCTCTTTTAAGCTTGTCCGCTATAAACTGGTATGACTTTCCATTTAAATATAATTCTAGGACTTCTAATTCCAAGTCACTTAATAATTCGTTCATCTTTGATTCTATATTTTTTAACTCTTCTTTACTAATTATAAGTTCTTCTGGATCTGTTACTATACTTGTAGCTATAATATCTAAAAGTGTTCTGTCTGACTCTTCATCATATATTGGTTTGTTCAAAGAAACATATGAATTTAAAGGTATATGTTTTTGTCTTGTTGCAGTTTTTATAGCAGTTATTATTTGTCTTGTTATACATATCTCTGCAAAACATTTAAACGAATTTGTCTTACTTCCATCAAAATCTCTAACTGCCTTATAAAGGCCTATCATTCCTTCTTGTATTATGTCTTCTTTATCTGCTCCAATTAAAAAATAGGATTTTGCCTTTGCCTTTACAAAATTTCTGTATTTGGTAATAATGTACTCTAGTGCTATTTTATCCCCTTCACTTGCTCTTAATACAATGTTATACTCATCCTGCTGACAATTGTCTATTAACTCATAACTTTTTTCTTTTGCTACCAACATGTAAATCTCCCCCATATATAAAACAAATTTATAGGTATATTATAGTCTAAAGAAGCTAGTAATTTCAACGCTTTCTACGAATGTTCTCAAGTTTCGACAATGTTTCTTTATCTAACCTTTCCTCCAACCAATTTCGCTGAATTTTTTTCCTCAAACCGATATTTTTTTCCTTCATTTTATTCTTGGAACGATCTAACTCTAACTTTAATTCTCTTGCAGACATTCTTGTAGCACCTTTTCCTAAAATCATTTGTTGCTCTGCATAGTCATTAGTAGCTACTTTTACATCATCATACTTTGATAAAGAAGTTATAAATTTCTCTATATAACTATCTGCTGTTTGGTGCTCTCTCGTATAAACTATCGTTATGTGTTTTCTTTTCTCAACTTTTTCTCGTGAATTCTTAACATTATAAGCATCAAAAACTATTATAGTCTTATAACCCATAAACTCAGAAAATTCTATAATATCATCAATAAGCTTTTCTCTAGAATCTTCTAAATCATCTTTAGCCAGTTCTTTCAAATTATCCCACGCATTTATAATATTGTAGCCATCTATTATTAAGTAATGATTTATATTTTTTTTCATGGTTATTTACTTTTATCCAGTCTTTGTCTGAATATCTCATATAAAAGTATTCCACCCGCCACGGATGCATTTAAAGATGTAACATTACCTATCATTGGCATTTTTACTATAAAGTCACAGTTTTGTTTAACCAATCTAGATATCCCAAAACCTTCGCTTCCAATTACCACACCAAGAGGACCTGTAAGATTTTGTTTATAAAAAGTTTCTCCATCCATATCAGCAGCTGCAATCCACAGCCCTTCATCTTTTAATCTTTTTATTGTATTAACTATATTGGTTACCTTACAAACTGGCATATACTCTACTGCTCCTGCAGACGCTTTAGCAACTACAGGTGTTATGTGTACAGACCTTCTTTTAGGAATAATAACTCCATGTGCTCCTACTGCATCTGCTGTCCTTATTATTGAACCTAGATTATGTGGATCTGTTATCTCATCTAATATAATGAAAAATGGGTCTTCATCTTTGTTTTTTGTTAAATCTATTAGCTCATCCAATTCGTAATACTTATATTCACTTGCATAAGCTATTACGCCTTGATGTGAATGGCTTGTACTTACCTCATCTAATTTATGTTTATCAACATATTGTATAATTATGTTCTTCTCTTTAGCCATTCCTATTATTTTTTTAATTGAACCTTCTTTAGCTGAATTTGAAATTAATATTTTATCTATTTCTCTATCACTTTTTATAGCTTCTATTACTGGATTTCTTCCTTCTATACTTGCCAAATGATTCACCTCCTACAAGGCCTTAAATTTTTCTCTAACTTGAACTATATCTCCACAAGTCATAGTTCCTTCTGGACAACTACCATTTACACAACTTGGTCCAGTCTTTTTAAATAGTATTGGAGCAACCTTTTTAACTTCTCTTAACATTTCTACAGCTAGATTTCTTATTTCCCACTGTGCTCTTTCACAACATCTATGTTCAAAGAAATTAAATAAACTTCTAGCATTTATAGTAAATACCATTTTTGTTTCGCATGCATTTGGAAATACATACCTAGCATCTTCTATTGCTTTCTTTTCAGCTTGTCTTTTTGCTGCTTTCTCATTTTTACCATCTTTTATTAATTCATTATAATGATTTTCAAATAATATCTCTACTAAGTTATCATAAGCCTCTTGGTCTTTTTTCATTGAATTTATAAATAACTCTTTTGCTTTTTCTATTTTTTCTATTTCTGGAGGAATTATGTACTCAAATTGCTCTAATTTAACATATCTTTGACTCTGTTGTGAAAAACTAGCTATACGATGTCTAACAATTTGATGTGAACAAGCTCTTGATATCCCTTCTATTGAAAATGTAAATGAAGCATGTTCTAATATTGACCCATGACCTATACTTAATAACATATTTAAAAACTTCTCTATACTTTCATCTGTTAAGTCTTTTTCTATTTCGTCTGTCCCAACTGGTGAATAACATAGCTTAGCTGCCATAGCTATTACTTTTTCTGGTTCAGGTGTATGTGATATTAATTTTACTTTCATAAATTTTTATCCTTTCTCATGACTAATTTCTATATATTTATTATACATTAGTTATAAAAAAAGTGTTGCCTTATTGATTATTATTAAGACAACACTCTCTAATATTTACATATCTCTTTCAATAATTTTGATTCCTTTATTGATAATATATTGAAGTCTCTCTATTTCATTATTTAAATACAAATATCCAACCAAGGCCTCAAATCCAGTTGCATGTTTATAGTCTATAATATCTGCATTTTTAGGAGAAGTATTTGATTTTTGATTTCTTCCCCTCTTGTATATTTTGCTCTCTTCCTCAGTTAATTCAGTTTCAATTTCATGAATTATAGTTGCCTGAGCTTTAGCTTTTACATACTTTATAGCTAATTTATGCAAATCATTAACTTTTCTTTGTGTATTCTGTCTAATTAAATGTTCTCTTATATATGTCTCATACACTGTATCACCTAAGTATGCTAAAACTAGTGGTGACATAGTAACTAATTCAGTTTTTTCCATTTTTTATACCCTTTTCCACTTAACACCTTGTCTTGTGTCTTCTAATACAATTCCCATATCTAATAATTGTTGTCTTATATCATCTGCTAATTGGAACTCTTTATTTTTCTTTGCATCCGTTCTTTTTTGTATTAGTTCTTCAATGTCTTTATCTAGTACAGTATCTTTCTTCTTATTTACAATATTTAATACCTTTGTAAGCTCATTAAATTCATCTAAGCACTTTTTAGCAAATTCTAGAGAAGAGTTTTCATCTACATTAGAATTTATTAACTTAGCTAACTCAAATATTACACTCACTGCATCTGCTGTATTGACATCATCGTCCATAGCATCGATAAATTTTTGTCTGAAGTTATCTAATTCTTTAACAAGTTCTACTTCTTTTTCTGTTAAAGTAGACTCTTTTAGATTACTTAATGTAAATTCTAATTTTTCTTTAGTATTATATAGTCTTTCAAGACCAGCTTTAGCTTGATTTAGCATCTCATCACTAAAGTTCACTGGATTTCTGTAATGTGCTGATAACATGAAAAATCTTACTATTTCTAAATCATATAATTTTGATATATCTCTTACTGTAAAGAAATTACCTTTAGATTTACTCATTTTTTCATCATTTATATTTATATATCCATTATGCATCCAATATTTTGAGAATGTTTTTCCACTTCTAGCTTCACTTTGAGCTATCTCGTTTTCATGGTGTGGGAATGTTAAGTCTTGACCACCTGCATGTATATCAATCGTCTCACCCAAATATCTCTTAGACATAACAGAACATTCTATATGCCATCCAGGTCTACCTTCTCCCCAAGGACTATCCCATCCTGGTTCACCTTCTTTTTTAGCCTTCCAAAGAACAAAGTCCATAGGATGTCTTTTTTGGTCATTAACTTCAATTCTAGCTCCAGCTTCTAAGTCTTCTTGCTTTTGACCTGAAAGTTTCCCATATCCCTCAAACTTGTTTGTATCAAAATACACATCACCATTTACTGCATAAGCATATCCCTTATCTTCTAATTCTTTTATAAAATCTATAATTTGTTGTATATTATCTGTAACTTGAGGATGAACAGTAGCTCTTTTAATTCCTAGTCCATCACAATCTACAAAATATTCTTTTATATACTTAGTAGCAACTTCTTCTGGAGATATTCCTTCTTCATGGCTTCTATTTATAATTTTGTCATCAACATCTGTAAAGTTTTGTACATAAGTTACATCATATCCTCTATACTCTAGATACCTTCTTAGAGTATCAAATATTATAAATGGTCTTGCATTACCTATATGTATATAGTTATAGACTGTTGGACCACACACATACATTTTTACCTTTCCTTCTTCTAATGGAACAAATTCTTCTTTTGTTCTAGTCAATGTATTATAAACTTTCACACTCATCACCTCACCATATTTTTATAAATTATTTTCTTAACATTATATATTATATTATAGTTGAAAATTGCAATAAATAATAGTACTACTATCATTTTTAGTACTATCCTTATAAACTACATAATAACAATACCCATGTTATTATCTATTGCTCTTCTAAAAATATCTTTTTTTGAGAAGAACATTTTTCAAAAGTTTCTTCTGTAATCATTTTTTCATCTTTTAATTTTTCTAAAATTGTAACATATTCTAAGCATAGCTCCTTTAATTCCTTTTTAACATCATCCATATTACTATACATAGTAATTACCCCCTTAATAATTAAATCAAACTAAAATAATAGATTTCCTTCTTCTATGCTTAATATTTTTATTAGTTTATTATTAATATTTTATTTATATTTTTGCTTTGCTTTTTATATATTAAATTTATTGCCCTAAATACCTTCATTTTCTTAACTAGATATTTTCACCAAATACTAACACAAAAAAAGTCCGCTTCTAAATTAGCGGACTTTTATGACTATAATATATTATTTTTTACATAAGCTATTCTATTTAAGCAAGTTTCTTTTCCTAAAACCTCCATTACTTTTGGTAAATCTGGTCCATGCATTTGCCCTGTCAAAATTATTCTTGAGCCCATAAATAAATTTTTTCCTTTTATTTTATACTCTTTTTGAATTTCTTTAAGCATAGCTTGAACAAATTCAGCATTTAATAAGTCTGCTTTTTCTATTTTTTCTTGTAGAGCATCTATTAAAGTAGGTATGTGTTCTAGCTTTAAGAATTCACTTCCTTCTTCAGTCTCTACTTCTATTTTATCTCCAAAGAATATACTTGCATGATCAGTAACTTCTTTTACATATTGTAATTTCTCTTTAAGTACTGATATCATACTCTTTAAAAACTCATACTTACTAGTAGCTTCTTCTTCTGTTATAAATCCATCTTCTATCAAGAATGGTATTGCTAAATCTGTTAAGTAAGTATCATCACCATCTTTTATATAGTGTTGATTAACCCAATTTAGCTTTTCAGTATCAAATACTCCACCACTTTTAGATACTCTTTCTACAGAAAATGCTTTTTCCAATTCTTCCATTGTAAACAATTCTTGATTATCTTCTGGAGACCATCCAACTAATGCTACATAGTTTACTAAACCTTCTGGTAAATATCCTTTTTTCTTAAAGTCTTCAACTGCCACATCACCTTGTCTCTTACTTAATTTTTTCTTTTCTTTATTAAGTATATTTGGTAAATGTACAAATACAGGTGCTTCCCATCCAAAAGCTTCATATAAATAGACATGTTTTGGAGTAGATGATACCCACTCTTCACCTCTTATTACATGTGTGATTTTCATTAAATAATCATCTACAACTACAGCAAAGTGATAAGTTGGGAATCCATCTGTTTTCATTAGTACCTGGTCATCTAAATCATTGGTATTAAATTCCATATCTCCTCTAACTAAATCTGTAAACTTAATTGTATGATTCTCTGGTAATCTTAATCTTATAACGTATGGTATTCCTGCTTTTATATTTGCTTCTACTTCTTCTTTAGAAAGATTCTTACAATGGCCATCATATTTAGCTGTTTCTCCTGCTGCCCTTTGAGCATCTCTTACTTCATCTAGTCTTTCCTTTGTACAGAAACAATAATAAGCCTTTCCACTATCTAAAAGTTGTTTTATATATTCTTGGTATATATCTAATCTCTGAGATTGAATATATGGACCATATTCTCCTTTTTGTACTACTTTTCCAGTATCATCTAATATAACACCTTCATCATGATTGACACCAGCCCATTTCATAGCATTAAGCATATTCTCTATAGCACCTTCTACTAATCTACTTTGGTCCGTGTCCTCTACTCTTAATATATATTCTCCGCCCATTTTTTTTGCAAATAAATAGTTATATAAAGCAGTTCTTAAACTACCTATATGTACAAATCCTGTTGGACTTGGTGCAAATCTTACTCTTACATTCATTTTTACTTCCTCCTGATATTTTATTCAATATAACTATAATATTAAACTAGTACATTGTTTTGCAAGTTTATTTTTACTGAACTTCCCATGACTAAAGTCACAGGGTTCCTGTTTCATAGAATTTTGCATACTAAAATATGTCTTACTAATTCTCCACAGGCTATCCCCGTAGTTCCTACGGTTCTTACATACGTTATCTATTTTAAACTGTTATTAGTTTTAATCCTTCTTATAGTATATTTATACTCGCATTTATATCTCTATCGTGAGCTTCATTACAACAAGGACAAATCCATTCTCTTATATTTAAATTCTTCATTTCCTCGTTTTTATATCCACATTTATTAAATATGTGTGAACTTGCAAAGAATTTACCTACCTTTACAATTTGTCTACCATACCAATTAGCCTTGTATTCTAATTGATTTATTATATACAAATCTACAACATCCAAAAGTTTTGTTAATTAGCTCTTGCTGTTTTTTATTTGGATATATTCTAAACTTATATGCTTTTTCCTCTACTATCACCTCACTTTACTTGATTTTCTGATTTTTCCACCCATCCTAATATTAACAAGGTAAATTTTTTTAAACAAGTATTTTAAAGGTTTTTATATCTATTTTTAAATAACATATGTAAGAACCATAAGTCCTAACTTTTATCAAATCTAATAATAATATCCTTATTTATTTAAAAATACACATGTTTATTATAGCAGAAAATCTTAGTTTTAATTTCATAAATCTTTCTTTTAATCCATTTATTTGCTGAAAATTAAAAGCACTCCCTATTGCTATATTTGTATTTATTGGTTACTTTATGGAATATTTATATAGTAACTGTTCTACAAAGTAAGTATGTACACTAATAATAAATATATATAAGGAAATAAAACTTAAAATAAAATTGGGATGAAAAGTATCAAATACTCATCACCCCAGTTTTTATTTAAACATCTTATTTTAGTAAGCTTTTGCCATTACTACCATATTATCTGCTTCTTTTCCACAATATACACACTTGTGACCTAAGTTTTCTTGTTCAAAAGGTAAGCATCTTATAGTTGCTCCTGTTTCTTCCTTAATCTTAGCTTCACATTCTGCATCTCCACACCACATAGTTTTTATGAATCCTGGCTTTTCTTCTAAAGCCTTTTTAAACTCATCCATATTTTCAACTATAGATGTATTGTCTTCTCTATGTTTTTTTGCTTTTTCGAACATATCGTTGTGTATAACATCAAATAAATCACATATAGCATCAGCTAATCCTTCTAAAGGCATAGAACTCTTTTCTAAAGTATCTCTTCTAAATATCATAGCTTGATTATTTTCTATATCTTTTGGTCCAATCTCAATTCTTACTGGAACACCTTTCATTTCCCACTCATTAAACTTCCATCCAGTTGTATAGTTATCTCTATCATCAACTTCAACAGTTACTCCTTTAGCTTTTAAATCAGCATATATTTTATCAACTGTTTCCATTACATTTCCTTTTTTAGCAGCTATAGGAACTATAACAGCTTGTATTGGAGCTACTCTTGGTGGTAATACTAGACCTCTGTTATCACTATGAGTCATTATAAGTCCACCTATAAGTCTTGTAGATGCTCCCCAAGATGTATGGTATGGATTAGCTAAATTTCCTTCTCTATCTGCAAAAGTAATATCAAAAGCTTTTGTAAAGTGTTGACCTAAGAAGTGACTTGTACCTGATTGTAATGCTTTACCATCATGCATCATAGCCTCTATAGTATATGTTCTTTCACCACCTGCAAACTTCTCACTTTCACTTTTTTGACCAGATACAACTGGCATTGCAAGTAATTCTTCACATAAAGCTTTATATATTTCTAATTGTTGTATTGTTTCTTCTTGGGCTTCTTCTGCTGTCTCATGTAATGTATGACCTTCTTGCCATAAAAACTCAGATGTTCTTAAGAAAGGTCTAGTTGATTTTTCCCATCTAACAACTGAGCACCATTGATTATAAAGATATGGTAATTCTCTATATGATTTTAACCACTTAGCATACATTGTACATATTATAGTCTCAGAAGTAGGTCTTACACATAATCTCTCTTCTAATTTTTTATTTCCACCATGTGTTACCCATGCAACTTCTGGAGCAAAACCTTCTACATGTTCTGCTTCTTTATTTAATAAACTTTCTGGTATCAATAATGGGAAATAACAGTTTTTATGTCCAGTTTCTTTAAATCTTTTATCCATAAATTCTTGCATCTTTTCCCATAATGCATATCCATATGGCTTTACAACCATAAAACCTTTGACTGGTGCATAATCAACTAAGTCAGTCTTAGTTATTACATCTGTATACCATTGTGGGAAATCATCTTCCATCTTTGTTATTTCTTCAACAAATTGTTTTTCATTTTTTGCCATTTCAACTACCTCCTCAATTTATTATGTTTTTATAAAAAAACACCACTTTATCTCCTTATATATAGATAAAATGGTGTTTATAAAGTACAACTCTGATTATCTATACAATAGTTTTTTAAGTTACTATCCTAATCTAACATTATTTTTGATAAACTCTGCCTTTACTTTTTCATTTATTTCTTCTATGTCAATTATTTCTTTATCTTCTTTATGTCTAAATTTAAACTCTACTTTACCTTCACTAATATTTTTACCTACTGTAATTCTCATAGGTATTCCTATTAATTCTGAATCATTGAATTTAACACCTATTCTTTCATCTCTATCATCTAATAAAACTTCTACACCCATAGCTTGTAAATCATTATATATCTTTTCAGCTATTGATACTTGTTCCTCATTTTTCATGTTTGCAGGAACTATCACAACATGGTATGGAGCTACTGATAAAGGCCATATTATGCCTTTTTCGTCATTATGCTGTTCAATTATAGCTGCTGCTGTTCTTTCAACACCTATTCCATAACATCCCATTACTATAGGTTTTGATTTCCCATCTTTATCTATAAAATTCGCATTCATAGATTCTGAATACTTAGTTCCTAGTTTGAATATGTGACCTACTTCAACACCTCTAGCTATTTCAAGTGGTTTCCCACATACTATACACTTGTCACCTTCTTGAACATTTCTAAAATCTCCAACTATTCCTTCAAAATCTCTTCCATAGTTAGCATTTTTTATATGATATTCAGTTTTATTAGCCCCTACAACTATGTTTCTTTGTTCAACAATTTCTTTATCTATAAATACATAGTCAGCATTTATACCTATTGGTCCAGCAAATCCTACTTCTGCATTAGTTACTTTTCTAACTACATCATCTGTAGCAAGTGCAAATTCTATAACAGAGCCTATAGCATTAGATACTTTAACTTCATTAACTTCTCTATCTCCCCTTACAACAACTACAACTGTTTTCCCATCTGCCTCATATACTAAAGTTTTAGCAAATTTATCTGGAGAAATCTTTAAAAATTCCTCTAGTTCTTTTATTGTAGCTGCTCCTGGTGTGTGAACCTCTTCCAGGTCTTTCATATCTTCTTTTTCTGATGCTACATTACAAGATTCTGCTCTTTCTACATTGGCTGCATAATCACATCCACTACAGAATACAACTTCATCTTCACCAACTTCTGACTTAACCATAAACTCAGCTGATATAGAGCCTCCTATAGCTCCTGAATCTGCTTGCACTGGACTATTCTCTAGTCCACATCTGTCAAATATACTTACATATGCATCAAACATATCTTGATATGATTTATCCAGACCTTCATTATCTACATCAAAACTGTATGCATCCTTCATTGTAAAAGTCTTAGTTCTCATAACACCAAATCTTGGTCTTCTTTCATCTCTATATTTTACTTGTATCTGATATAAGTTTAATGGCAATTGTTTGTATGAAGTAATTTCTTGTCTTATTATATCAGTGAATGCTTCTTCATGTGTTGGTCCAAGACAGTATTCTCTTTCTGTTCTGTCTTTAAGCCTAAACATTTCTTCACCCATAGCAGTCCATCTTCCAGACTCTTTCCATAATTCAGAAGGAAGTAAAGCCGCACAAAGTATTTCTTGACAATCTTTTTTATTTAGTTCTTCTCTAATTATTTGTTCAATCTTTTTGAACACTCTTAATCCCATCGGTAATTGATTATAAACCCCTGAAGTCATTTTTTTTATCATTCCTGACCTAACCATTAATTGATGGCTTGTAATCTCAGCATCTGCTGGGATTTCTTTTAATGTCGGCATAAACATTTTAGACATTTTCATTAATAAATTCCTCCTGAATATTAATTTCTTGAAAATATAAAAAACCTCTCATCTCTATACAAGTATAGAGACGAAAGGTTTAATTTCCGCGGTACCACTCTAGTTAGCTATGTAAATAGCTCTCTTTTGGGAATGTAACGGTTCCTACCGTAAAGATTTTTATACCTTTAAGCTAAAAGACAGGTTCAAACATTTCCTCTTGAAAACTCTCACCAACGTTTTCTCTCTGTAAAGATTTCATAGTTTTACTATTTCTTTATCATAGCTAGTTTTATATTTATATTAATTTCACTTAAATTCACATATTATAGATATTCTATATAGGCCTATTCTTTGATATCCAATAAACTTATTACTAATAATATATTAATTATTCTGACTTGTCAACAATAATAAACAAATACTTTGTGATGCTATACCCTGTTTTGCTCCTGTAAAGCCAAGACCTTCTTCAGTAGTTGCCTTTATGTTTATATTATCAATATCTGTATTTAAGACTTTTGATATATTTTTTCTCATGCTTTCAATATGTGGAGCCATCTTAGGGCTTTGAGCAATTATAGTACTGTCTATGTTCCCAATCTTATACCCTTTGCTTGTTATTAGATTATGTACATATTCTAATAATTTCATACTATTTGCTCCCTTATATTTTTCATCTGTATCTGGGAAATGCTTACCTATATCACCTAGAGCTAAGGCTCCTAAAATGGAGTCCATTATTGCATGTATTAATACATCAGCATCTGAATGACCTAATAAACCTTTATCATGTGGTATCTCTACCCCACCGATTATAAGTTTTCTATCCTCTGTTAATTTGTGTACATCATATCCTAATCCTATTCTCATATAATTCTCCTTCTGCTATTAACTTCATCTCTTTTTTCCATATTTAATATCTGTTCTGCTATATTTAAATCTTCTGGACTAGTTATCTTTATATTTTCATAAGAGCCCATCACCATAGTAACGCTTTGCCCTATATTTTCAACCAACATTGAATCATCAGTACCATAATAATTATTCTTATAAGCTTGTTCATAAGCATTTATTATGAGATTATACTCAAAAGTTTGAGGAGTTTGAGCTGCCCACAATAGACTTCTCTCTGGAGTTTCTTGTACTGTTCCATCCGACACTATCTTTATAGTATCACTTACTGGCACACCTACAACTACAGCTTTTTTTTCTTTAGCCACCTTTATGGATTCATTAATTATTCTATGGTCTACAAATGGTCTTGCCCCATCATGAATGAGTACTATATTACAATTTTCATCTAATTTTTTTAATCCATTATATATTGAATCCTGTCTTTCTTTTCCACCATATGCTATTTTTATATTTTTAAAATTATACTTATTTATTATGTTTTCCTTAAAAAAATCTTCTTCCTCTTTTTTTATACATACCACAATTTCATCTATATTTATATTTTCATAAAAAACTTGAATTGTATGAGCAATAATTTCTTTTTCTCTTAATTTTATGAACTGTTTATTTATGTCTAGGTTCATTCTCCTTCCGCTTCCTGCAGCAACAATTATAACACTATACATGGTATCACCTCGTATTTTATTTTTAACCATAATTTATTAAAACTCTTAATATTCTTTTATTTTAACCATCTGATTAATTATATATTAAATTTTCAGTTGTATAAACAGTTAATATCTATTTTTCAGTTAAAAACATGTATATTTAATTCTATATATATTGATTTTTCAATAGCGATGTTTTTAATTTTACAACTTTGTAACAGTTTCTAAACTTGCAAAAAATATTCAAGGCCTCTAATTTGATATAATAAGATTTTATCAAACAAGAGGCCTTATATTAAAATATTAAATTAATTAAATCTATATAATGTGGGTAATTTTCTAAAATACTATCTCTTATTTCTCGTTTAAAAAAGTCCACATTTAATAACTTATCCATATTAATTACATCATCTTTATAAGATATAAAAAACTTTGATACCTTCCACTTACTTACATGTATATTGACTTCACTTTCATCATTAAATGGAAGTACTATTTGAAATTTAGGTGTTTTACTATATGTCCACTCCATCTTTTTATATTTATCTTCTACTAGATTGTATACATTTTTGATATCATCACTGTCTAATTTAAGTTCTTTTATATCCTTTATCTTGGATTCTAAATACTTAACACAATAGTCCAAAAAGTAATCTATATCTTTTTCAAATAAGAATTTAATATTGGTTACTTTACTTGAGACAGACTTCGTAGCCTTTGACTCAGTTGACTTATTTGAATTTAGATATTTAGTTAATTTATTTAAATCCGAATCATAAAGAAGAGTTCCATGATAAAGAGAATTTTTTCTTTTTATAGACTGGGCAGAGCCTGAAATTTTTTTCCCTTTCAAAAATAAATCTTTTCTTTCAGTTATAGATATATCTAGACCTAAGCTTAATAGCATATCTTGCATAAACTTAGTATGTTCCAAAAAATCTATTTCATGAAGTTGTCTATCTTTTTGTATGAATGACATATTGATATTTCCTAAATCATGATAAACAGTACCTCCTCCAGATATTCTTCTTAAAATAGGAATTTCTCCCTTTTCAATAACATCATGATGTATTTCCTGATATGGGTTTTGATTTTTACCTATAAAAATAGATTCCTCATTCCTCCATATGATTATAATATCATCATTATATTTCTCATTTAAAAACAGATATTCTTCTAATGCTAAATTAAAGTAAGGATTTGTGCTTTTGTTTAATAAGTAATACATAGAAATACAGACTCCTTTTTTATTTTATCTTATTGCTTATTTTAGACTCAGACAATTTTATATACTATTAGATTTTCTATTTTCATTTCTTAACTATTAAACTTATTATATCATTATAAAACGCCCTAATATTATAGAATATCTATATTTCTACATTAATTTAAAAGTTTTGTTTAGTTTATTTATCCTGACCATATACATTAAAAAATACATCTCTAGCTCTTTTAATTTCTTCGTTTGGTAATAATACTGGTGTTCCAATTGATTTTGCCAAGTAATATACTTTTGCTGAATCCTCTAACATTACAGCAGCTGTAAGAGCATGCCCTACAGAAGGACCAACTGCTATTACACCATGGTTTGCTAAAAGACATGCTCTTTTATCTCCAATTGCTTCAATAACACATTTACCCATTTTGTTAGATGTTGGTGGTGAAAACTTTGCAACAGGTACTTCACCTCCTACTTCATTTGCAAGAGTTGTACTTGCACATGCTATAGGTTCATTCAAAATAGCAAAACAGCTTGAGTATGTAGAATGTGTATGTATTATGCTATTTATATCTTCTCTATGTTTATATATATATAAATGGTCTGGTAAATCCACAGATGCTTTCCATTTGCCATCTATAACATTTCCATCTATATCTACTATAACAATATCACTTGGTATAAGGTCTCTATAGTCCATTCCACTTGGGGTAATTGCTATATATCCTGTTTCTTCATCTCTCCCACTCACATTCCCACCTGTTAATGTCACCAAGTTATAATTTAAAAGGTTTAGAGATGCTTGTAATACTTCTTTTCTCAATTTTTCCAATAACATTAGTTAAATCCTCCTATCTATTATAGATATAATCTTATATATATTAGCAGTACCATATCTTCTAAACACTATCTTTAATCTTAATTTGAAAATTCAAAAAATTTAGTGTAAAGCGTATATCTCCATTTTATCAATAGAAATTATTCTACTTCTATTTTAAATTTTTTATCTTTATATACCTTTATTTTCTAATCTTTCATTTCTAAATTTTAATGATTCTGGATATAAAGATTCCTCTAACTCAATAAGATAATCATATAATTCTAAATCATTATTAAACATATTTGTTCTTATCCAATATCTACCTTTAAGAAGGCTTCCGTCATTAATTTTTAGATAAAGATTTTTATTATAAAACTCTCGTATTCTTACTTTTTCGATATCTTTAATTTCATAATTATGTGTAGTAATAAATGAGATAAAATGTATACATTTGTTATCAATAATAATTTCTTTAGGATTACTTGATGATATAAAAGTATTGAATATCCCATATATACAGATGATTATCAACAAACTATATATGTTTACACTAAAATTTTCATAGTTATTAAACAGAGCGTAAAGCAATATTAAAATCATAAAAAATCCTGGTATTATCACATTAATTGAGTATCTTATAGAATCGTATTTATATTTTTTCATAATTCATATACTCCTCAATAAAATCATTTTTAGATTTCTTCTTCAAGAGATAATTTTTTATTTTCCTTTATTATTCTATTTCTATTGTAAATAGCCATTCCTAAAGCTATAACTCCAAAAAACACTCCTCCAATAACTTTATAATTCATAATCTTTACAAATATCCAACTTAATGGATTTGCACCATCACAAATACTTGAAATCATAGTTGCTCCCTCTGGCATTTTGAAGCTAGCATTTAAAGCCATTTGAGTAAATAGAGGAGCTAAATTAGTTGCAATTAATAATCCAGAAGTAATTATGAATATTCCTATTATTAATGTCCTAAACACATTCCCTTTTGTAATTGGTACAATTAAAACAAGTGCAAATGGAATTACTGCTAAATCTGCAAATGGCAGAACTTTATTTCCTGGCAATATAGCTGCTATAACTATAGTTAAAGGTACCAATACTAATGCAACTGATAATGTGACAGGATGACCTATCCCTACTGCTGAGTCTAAACCTATATAAATCTTTCCTCTATTTTTAAATCTCTTCTCAATAAATTCCTGCGCTGCTTCTGATACTGGTAATAATCCTTCCATCAATAATGCTGCCATCTTTGGAATTAATATCAATACAGCTCCCATAGTTACACCTAACTGTAATATACCTTTTATATCATATTTCGCTGCAATACCAATTATTATACCTATTATAGACCCCATTATTAAAGGTTCTCCAAATAATCCAAATTTTTTCTGTAATGTGTCAGCATTTATCTCAATCTTATTTATACCTGGTATTAAATCTAATAGTTTATTTACAACTATAGCAATTGGAACAAATGCCTGTGTAAATCCATGAGGAAGAGATATTCCTGGCATACCCAAATATTTCTCTATACCTGGAGCAGTTAAATCTGCCATTACCAATACAATTACCATATTTGCTACTGCCGCAAACACTCCCCATGCCACACTTTGTGTAGCTCCTGCTACTAAAGCACCTGTAAAAGCGAAATGCCAGTAATCCCATATGTCTACATCAACAGTTTGGGTAGTATTAGTAATTAGCATAACTATATTTACTACAAGACCTATTGGAATAATTAAAGCTCCTACTGTTGATGCGAAGGCTATAGCTGATGCTGCTGGCCATCCTACATCTATTATAGATAAGTTTAATCCTAAATTCTTAACCATTTGTTGCGTTGCTGGTCCTAAGTTATCTGTCAGTAAAGCTATAATAGTATTAAGACCTATAAATCCAACTCCCACTGTTAAACCAGCTCTTAATGATTTTCCAAGTTTTGTACCTAATATCAAACCAAAAATACATATTATTATTGGCATCATTACTTGTGCACCTAAACTAACAATGAAATTTAATATCTCCATTTAAAGACCCTCCATTATTTAATTTTCAGTCTCTAAAACTTATAATTTTAGAGACTATATTTTTTAAAAGTTCAAATTATAATTCTAATTTTTCCAATACATCTTCAATTAATTTGCCCATTCCCACACCAGTTAAAAAAGGTAATCCATTTATTACAGGTGTTTTTATGCTACTAGACACTTGTGTAGTACAAATTATCAAATCATAATCAGGTGCTTTTGATGCAACTTCCACTACTTTACATTGTGTAATGTTGACCATATCCAATTTACCAAGGTCTTGAAGTGCTTTCTTTAATTTGTTTATAGCAATTGTTGAAGTACATACTCCTGTTCCACATGCAACTAATATTTTTTTAGCCACATTATTCACCCCCGTTAAAATTATTTTATTTTAAAGATATCTATAGTTAGAAATCTTCAATGGCATTTTTATATTTTTAATTCCTTTCACAACTTTAATTTTTCAGTTTAGAGTTTAATAAGTCACTCATGCTTTCTTCATTTAAGTTGACAATATTATTTAACATACTCTTATCTTGAAATACAGTCATAAGCTTTTCTAATAATTGTAATTGCTCCTTTGGCTCTTTTACTGCTAACATAAATACAACTTTTACATCAATTTCAGTATCTTCTGTACCCATCATTATAAATTTTACAGGTTTATTCAGTATACCAATCGCTATACCTGGCTCATTTACATGTACTATGTCTGTATGTGGTATAGCCACTCCATAGATTTCTGTTGGTAATCCTGTAGCATACTTTTTTTCTCTTGCTATAACAGCTTCTACGTAACTTTCTTTTACATACTGTTTATCAAATAAACGTTGTCCTAAAAATTTTAATGCATCTTCATTGTTTGATACCTCAATATCTTTAAAAATCAAATTGCTACTAATTATTTGCATTGACTCCATCTAATATCATCTCCCTAATAAAATCTCTATCTTTAATGTTTTTTATCTCTTTAAATTCATCTGTTTCTATAAATGTAAGTAGAGTATTTAATGGATTAAAACATTTTTGGTCTACAGCTAATAAAAGTATTATTTTTACTCTATTTTTACTCCATATAATAGGATTTTTTAAAATAGCTATACTTATAACTGGTCTAATCACATCAATTCCATCTGTATGAGGTATTGCTATTCCATCTGACAATTCAGTTGGAAACAGGTTATCTCTTTCCACTACTTTTTTATAGAAATTTTTCGTCACATAACCTTTCTCTCTAAGTTTTTTACTCATGTACTTTAAAGCTTCTTCTTTTGATTTAACTTGTAAATCTATAAATATATCTTCTTTATGTATTAAATCTGATAACTCATATTTTTTATTTGTTTCAATAATTTGGTTAGTATCAATTAAATTATTTACTTGATTTAATTTCGTTTTATCATTTATGTCTACTAGGCTAAAAAAAGGGATGTTTGCTATCTGTGGGTCAATTGTTCCAACTATAGCAATTACATTCTTATCATTACTTATTTGCTTTATCTCCAAATCAAGACTTGGATATTCAATCATACCTATAGGTCTTATGTCAATCTTTTCGTCTATTCCTTTAATATTTTCTTCTAAGATTTCTTTTATCTTACAAGCTCCCCCTAATCCAGTGATACATAATGTTAAAATAATAGGTTTTCTAGAATCCAATTTCGTGTTGTTATAATTATTAGCTCTTTCCTTTACTTGTGGTTCTATACTTTTAACTTCATCTACTATTTCATCTATTGTTAAATCTGGCAAAACTGCTCTTCGTATAACTTCTATTGATAGTAAAGTATCAAATCTACATATTGTCCTTATATTAATCCCTGTATTCCCAGAGATGATATCCCCAAAGTATGAAAGCGAACCCATATCAACTAATATAATCACTCCTCTACCTTCATCGATATCTTTTACTATTGTAGTAGCTTCTTCAATCATGTCTTCTGGTTTCTTTTCAAATGGCATATCTAAATATCTTGCATGGTTAATTCCTAATAATTTATTTGTAACTTCACATATAGATGAGGCCACTCTTCCATGAGCCATAAGAAGTACACCTATCTTTTTTTGTTCAGATATATCTCTTCTACTACTCATTTTAAAATATATTGCTATTATACCTATTTCTTCTTTTGGCAAATTTATATTATATCTTTCCTTTAGATATTGAGCTACCTTTTCTGCTACAGAATACTCTAATGGATAATTTCCTATTATTTCTTTTAAATGAGCATTTGATATTACTTTACCTTCTTTTAATCTCTCAAAAGCTGCTTTTAAGTGAACTGCTAAGCATAAATGTAGATTTGGTTCTAATGAAGTAAGATATTGTGATGCTATTTTGATTACTTCATAAGTAAGTTCTACAATATATTTTCCAACAATTGGACTTATATCTGGAATATTATCATTAATAGAAACTTTTTTAACTTGCTTTATATATTTTTGAATACAACTTTCTAACTCTCCTCCAACAATTCTATTTATAACATCGAAGTCTAAACCTTGCTCCAACAAATCAATATGTCTTCTTTCTGTAAGCTTATATATTTCATCAGGAAAAGTATATATATCTTCATTTTTCTTTTCTATCTCCCCTTGAAAATTTGAATCTATAATTAAGTCTCCATCTACATAATTTTCTATTTTATCTCTACAATTTCTGATTTTCATAAGACCTTGTTTAACATATCCAGGTACATCTGATATATTTATATTTACTTCTTTCTGTTTGCTGGTAAGTTGATTTAATAATCCCCTAGCACAAGCTACTTGAATATCACTTCTAAGCTGACCAACATTTCCTATGCAATCATAAAGCATAAGAGCTTTTAATACATCAGATTTTATATGTATGCTTGTTCCCATTCTTTGAGCTTCTATCAAGAAGAAGTTATTTATAATATCAAACCTTTCATTTAATGGTCTTGCAACTAATTCTGGTATTTCAATTGTTACAGGTATACGCCTTTTAAATGTGTTAAGTAGATGAGAATCTACTGGTTCAGAAGTTGCTGAAATAATCATTACATCTATTTTATTTGTTAATCTAGTCTCTCCTAACTTTCTTACCATACCTTTATCAATCAGTTGGAATAGTATCTCTTGACCTTCATGAGGTAATCTATGTATTTCATCTATAAACAATATTCCTCCATCTGCTTTTGATACTAGTCCTTCTTTAGTCTCATCAGCTCCTGTAAAAGCACCTTTGACATGACCAAATAATTGAGATAATAAAAGCTGTGGATTTTCTGAATAGTCTGCTGCATTAAAAATTATAAATGGTGCATTCTTAGGGAATCTAGATGATTCTACTGCAAATTTATACATACATTCTGCTAGCTCACTTTTTCCAACACCGGTTGGGCCCATAATAATAGTATGAAGACCATGAGGTGGATAGAGTATTGCTGCTTTAGATAGTTTTATAATTGTACTTAAGCTACCACTACTACCTATTAATTTATCAAATGCTATATCTGTATTTTCCCCATTATTGTTTATCTCTTCTTTTTTATCATCACCTTCTTTATCATCCTTTAACTCATCAGAATCTTGAATCTCTTTTAAATATTGTATAACTGTAAATCTTGATACTGTAAATCCAATGCTATTTAATCTTCTTGTTATATCATTTTTATTTATGCTTTTTTCTTCTTTTAAAATATCTTTTATAGCTTTAATCAAAACAATTTTTCTTCTTTGCCTTGAATCCTCTATTTTTAACTCATTTCTTAAAAAGGTAACATCTTCTCTTCGAACATTTAACATGTTTGAAATAGCTTCATCTGTTAAAGGATTTTTCTTATCCTCATTTTCAATTAGTGTTTTTATTCTTTGCCTCATTTATAGTTGTTCCCTCCTTATTATTTATATAGCAACTTATATGCCATATATTGTTTTTTTTGTGTTTATTATTAGTGCATAAAACCACAACATTTAAATTAAGCTATTCTTTTATTAAAATATTAAGAAAATTTTTTTAGGTATTTTACAAATAATACTTTAAAAAAAACAAAAAAGTCTTTTTTTCTAATTTCAAGTAAAATCAATCTAAAATGGCATTGTTATTTTATATTACTATCTTTTTTGTACAACAAAAACTACAAATACTCCGATTCTGTATTTTTCCATAAAAAATACTCCTTCTTGTACAAATACATGCATTTATACAAGAAAGAGTATGGCTAAATAAGCATTTTAATATTTTATAAAATAAATTTATATTAATAATAGACTTACTTTAATATTTTATTCTTCTAATTTATTTTTTAGGTAAATGTAAACATTCTCCACTTACATCTGCCAAAGCTTCCATCAAAGCTTCTGAAGTACATGGATGACCAAATATCAACTCACTAGCTTCATCAGCAGGTATTTCTAATGCCTTAAATGATGCTGCATGATTTATAAGTTCTGCTACACCACAACCAAACATATGCACACCTAAAATTTCTCCATATTTAGCATCTGCTATCACTTTTACATATCCTTGCTCTTGTCCAGAAGCTAAAGCTCTTCCATTCCCAGCAAAGTTAAATTTACCCACATTTACATTGTGTTTCTTTCTAGCATCTTCCTCTGTAAGCCCAACTGATGCTACTTCTGGAATTGTATAAACACAACTAGGTAATGCACTTAAATCAACTTCTTCATTCATACCTAAAGCATTTGAAGCTGCTACTTCTCCCATTTTAAATGCTGCATGAGCTAACATTACACCTCCAGTAACATCACCTACTGCATATATACTTGGTATACTTGTTTCCATTTTGCTATTTACAGATATAGAACCTTTATCTATTTTAATGTCTAAATCTTCTATACCAGAAAGATTAGCTTGTCTTCCTATAGCATATAGACATAAATCTGCTTTTATTGTCTCCTCACCTTCAATACAAACTAATATTTTATTGCCTTCTTCTTTAAACTCAGAAACTTTCTTTTTAGTTAATACATTTATGCCTTTTTTATTAAGAGAATAATTCAAAGATTCACTTAATTCCTTGTCCATTCTTGGGATTATTCTATCTTCCATTTCTACAATAGTTACCTTAGAGCCTCTTGAATTGAATATCTCTGCAAATTCGCAACCTATCACTCCACCACCGATTATTACTAATTCTTCTGGTACTGTCTCTAAGTCTAAAGCCTCTGTACTAGTTATTATCAAATTCGATTCTATTCCTTTTATAGGCAATACCCTTACTTTAGAGCCTGTTGCAATTATTATATTTTCTGTATCTAGAACTTTTCCATCAGATAATATTACTTTATGCTCTTCTTTAACACTAGCTTTAAGATTAAATACTTCTACATTTCTGCTTTTTAATAGACCACCAACACCAGCAGTAAGTTTTTTAACTACTCTATTTTTATATTTTATTGCCTTCTTGATGTCTTGCTCTTTATCTACAGTTACTTTTACACCTCTTTTTGATAACTGGTCAATCTCCTCTAATATTTCTGCTGTTTTTATATAAGTTTTTGTAGGAATGCAACCTCTATTTAAACAAGTTCCTCCTAATACATTTTCTTCAACTAATGCAACTTTTCCTCCTAACAGGGCTGCTTTTAATGCTGCTAAGTACCCCCCAGGTCCTCCACCTATTACCACTACATCATAGTCATGATTACACTCTTTTTTATTTACTTTTTCTTCTTTATCCTCCACGCTTTGCTTTTCTTCAATAGCATCTTCTTTTGGCACATCTCCAGATAAATATTTAGCTTTTACTTCTTCTTGATTTTCACCTTTTTCTGCTATTACACCTATTACTGTAAATACTGGTAATACTTCACCTTCTTCTTTATGTATGATTACAGCCAGTGTACCTTCTCCCTCTGATTCTATTTCCATATTTACTTTATCTGTTGTTATTTCTAATATAGGTTCTCCAATTTTTACTTCTTCGCCTTCTTGTTTTAGCCAAGATACTATGGTACCTTCTTCCATAGCTACTCCTGCTTTTGGCATTATAACTTCTACTGACATAGGCTCTCCTCCTATTTATTTTCATATATTTTCATTAATCAATTTATATTCATATAGTTCACTTTAAAAATAATGCTAAATATATAAAGGTTTTAAATTCACCTAAATAATTATAACTATGTAACCTATTCAAACTATTATATCAATAAAGAAACATCAAAACCTATACAAGCATTGATAAAGGATTTTCTAACAATTCTTTTAACTCTTTTAAGAATTTTGCTGCTACTGTTCCATCTATCACTCTATGGTCTGATGTCAATGATAAGTTCATTATAGGTTTTATTTTAGCCTCTCCATTTACTGGAACAAACTTATCTTGTGTAGCACCTACCCCTAATATTGCACTTGAAGGCATATTTATTATAGGTGTAAATGTAGTTATACCATACATTCCGACATTACTTATAGTAAATGTATTCCCTTCTTGGTCTGCTGGTAGAAGTTTCCCTGTTTTTACTTTTTCAGCAAGCTCTTTACTTTCTTTTGCTATTTCTTTTAAAGATTTTTTATTTACGTTCTTTACTACTGGGACATATAGACCTTCATCTAGGCCAACTGCAATAGCTATATTTATATCTTTGTATCTAAATATTCCCTCATCTGTCCAAGCAGAATTTAATGCTTTATGCTTTGGAAGTATTCTAGACACTGCCATTACTATTAAATCTGTCATAGTCAATTTTACTCCAACTGATTCTTTTACTGTATCTATTAATTTTGCTCTGAGTGACTTCAATTCTGTAGCATCTACCTCTATGTTGAATGTAAATACAGGAGCACTAAAGTAACTTTCTGACATTCGTTTTGCTACAGTAGCTCTCATTGGATTTGGTTTTTCAAACTCTCCTTCTACTGTATTAAACATACTTGAATTTTCACTTCTCGTGTTTATCTCCTTTGTATCATTAGTTTTAGATATGTTAGTTGACACAACAGCCTCTTGTGTATTTACTCTTTCCACATCATACTTTCTTATTTTTCCATTATATCCAGTACCTACAATAGTTTCTAAATCTATATTTAAATCTTCCGCTATTCTTTTAGCTAAAGGGGTAGTATTTACCTTACTATCTTTTAAGTAATTTAACACATCAACTAAATGAATTCTTCCATTTTCTCCACTTCCAATCAGCTTATCTAGTTTTATGTTGTCTTTTCTAGCTTGGTTTCTAGCTGCTGGTGTGGCCTTTACTTTATTTGCCACCATATCTATCCCTCCTTATCTAACAATCAAAGATTTTATTGCTTCTTCTATTTCATCAACTCTTGGGACAACTGCTTTTTCTAACTCTGGATTATATGGTATTGGCACATCTTTTCCGCATATTCTTTTTACTGGTGCATCTAAATAATCGAATGATTCACTTTCTGTTATTAAGGCTGATATTTCTCCACCTAGTCCACCAGTCTTAGCTGCTTCATGACAAATTAGAACTCTTCCAGTTTTACATACACTTTTAACTATAGTCTCCTTATCCAATGGATATAAGGTTCTTAAATCTATAATTTCTACATTTATATTTTCTTTTGATAATGTCTCTGCTGCTTCCTCAACACTTTGTAACATCCTTCCATAAGTGATTACTGTAACATCTGTTCCTTCTCTTTTTATGTCTGCCTTTCCAATTTCAATTACATAATCGCCTTCTGGTACAATACCTTTTTTTCTATATAACAATTTATTTTCAACAAATATAACTGGATTATTATCTCTTATAGCTGCTTTTAATAAACCTTTAGCATCTGCTGGTGTAGAAGGTGCAACTACTTTTACTCCTGGAACATGGCAAAACCAAGCTTCTAAACTCTGTGAATGTTGTTCTGCTGAACCAGTCCCAGAGCCACCAGGACATCTAACAACCATTGGAACTTGTGCTTTTCCACCAAACATATATCTCATTTTTGCTGCTTGATTTACAATTGCATCCATAGAGATTGTCACAAAGTCCATAAACATTACTTCCATAATAGGTCTTAGACCAGTTGCTGCTGCTCCTGCTGCTGCTCCTGCTATAGCTGCTTCTGATATAGGAGTATCCCTTACTCTTTCTGGTCCAAATTCATCTATCATTCCAACTGATACACCAAATGCTCCTCCATATATTCCTATATCTTCTCCCATAAATATTACATTTTCATCTCTTCTCATTTCTTCTGACATTGCTTCCTTTATCGCTTGTGCATATGTTAATTCTCTTGTACTCATTTTTTTCTTCCTCCTTTACCATTTTTAGTCTGCATATACATCCTCTAATAAAGATTCTATCTTTGGATTTGGACTATTTTGAGCAAATTCCACTGCCTCTTCTATTGATTGTTTGGCAAACTCTTGAATTTTATCTAATTCATTTTCATTAGAGATATTCTTTTCGATAAGATAATTTCTTAAAAATTCAATAGGGTCCTTTGCTTTCCATGATTCTATTTCTTCTTTTGTTCTATATACATTTGCATCTGACTTTGAGTGACCTAACCATCTATAAGTTCTACTTTCAATCAATACAGGACCTTCTCCTCTTCTACATTTTTCAGCAGCTTTTTGTACTGTCTCATATACTTCTATTGGATTATACCCATCTATTGATATTCCCTCTATTCCATAAGAAGCTGCTCTAGTAGCAATACTTTCTATATTCATATGGCGTTTTATGCTTGTTGACATTCCGTATAAGTTATTCTCACAGTAGAATATTATTGGCAACTTCCATATTGAAGATAAATTTATTCCTTCATGAAAAGTACCTTCATTTGATGCTCCATCACCAAAACTACACAAAACTATTTTGCCTGTTTTTTTATATTGTTGTGTAAGTGCAGCTCCTGGTGCTATTGTAAGACCTCCACCTACAACTCCATTTGCTCCTAAATTACCTGACTCAATATCTGCTATATGCATTGAGCCTCCTTTTCCTTTACAAAATCCAGTTTCTTTGCCCATAAGTTCAGCCATCATTTTGTTTAGGTCTATCCCCATTCCTATAAATTGACTATGTCCTCTATGAGTCAATGATACCAAGTCTCCCTTTTCTAAAGCCATTACAGCTGCCACACTTGATGCCTCTTGACCTACAGATAAATGAGTTGTTCCGTGAACCATACCTCTTGCAAAAAACCAACTAACTTTCTCTTCAAATTTTCTAGCCTGATTCATTCTCTTATACATTTCAAGTAATGTTTCTTTTGATATTGACATATACATTCCCTCCTGTTAACTTTTATCTATCTTTCCATTAGTCACAATCTTCTAATAATTTAATTGCTAAACTGTGATTAATTGCTAAACTATTTATAAACTTTGCCTTTAATGATGCCTTTATTGCTTCTATTTTTTCATCTCCTGAAGCTACACCTATAGTCCTTTTTATCTTTTTTAAATCTTCTAGCTTTACTCCTAGTACTCTTTGATTAAATTCAAGTATAGAAGTTTTTCCTTCTTTATCAAAGGCTTGCAAACAAATCGCACCTATTGAATTATATTTTTTCAAATCTTCTATATCTGCCTCATTCATATACCCAGAAGCCATTATTGTTGAGTTTAAGCTCATTGGATTTCCTATACCTACGATTGCTATAGTCGTTTTATCTATTAAATCTAGCACTTCTTTAATTTTTTCGTCTTTGCAAAGTTTTTCTTTTGTAGATAAATCAGACATAACAGCTGGAGCATGTAATAGTTTAAAATCTCCTCCAAAAGCCCTTGCTAAACTTACTGCTATTTGATTTGCGTGAATATCTATTTCATTGTCTCCAATCCCACCTAATAGAGGTATAAATGTAACATTCTTACAGTTATTTTTTTCCACATATCTAGGTATTTCTTTTAGTGTAGTTCCTATTGAAACTCCTATTATATCATTTTCCTTTACTACTCTGGTTAAATATTCAGATACAGCTCTTGCTAATTCTTGTTTTTGTGTTAGTGAATCCTGTTTATCATCTACTACTATTACTTCTTTTAATTTATATTTTCTTTCTAAACTTCTCTCTATTTTTTGGTAGTCATTTTTCAAAACATCAACTATTTGTATTTTTACTATGCCTTGCTCAAAAGCTTCTTTTAATATTCTTGATATTGTTGGTCTTGATATTCCCAATTGATTTGCTATTTCTTGCTGATTTAAATTATCTTCATAATAAAGTGAACAACACTTCATCATTAACCTTAGGTCTCCAATTTTTTTCATTTGCTTTCCTCCAAAATCAAGCTTTTTTAATTATCTTTACATTTGTTCAATCATTTTACTTAATTTCAGTAACATTATAGAAGGGATTCATATAAAAAGTCAACTGTTTTTTTGCATAACTAAAAAATTATTACACAAAAATCCCAAGTTAAAATAAACTTGGGATTTTTGTGTAATAATTAATTTTTATAAAATTTCTTCTTTAAAGTTATTTAGTCAAAATAAATTCAAATTAATCTATTATCAATATTCATATAGAGCCTATATAACTTATTCTTTTAATACTATCAGATTTATGCTTAATATAATCATAGCCACAATTACATAAATAAAAGCTGTAGCTGATGACACAATTCCAGAATCATTTACTAAAAGAGTTACAAAGCATCCTGCTATTGACGCTATAAAGCCTTTAAATACAATTGGGTATTCATCAATTAATTGTTTAAAATATCTAATCTGATTAATCATAAGAATTAAGATAACTCCTATCCCAGTTAGTAGTATATTTACCCATGCACTGGTTTGAGCTAGCTTCAAGTTCATCTCTATCTTTCTACTAAATGTTTGTATTATTTCTCCTGGTCCATTAGTATAAATTTCTTTTACAAACATACCTAAATGTGAGTTACTTCCTGAAATCATATCTATAGCTACAAAAATTCCTAAAACAATCAATACAGCTATACCTAATAGCACAACTTTTTTAAAGTCTATTCTTACATTGTATATCAATAGTATAAATAGTAAAAATGCAACACATTCAGAAATAGCACTTCCAACATTTGCTCCCATAATTGGAGATGCACTTGTAATTAATATAACTAAAGAAAAAACTATCACAGACCATTTTGGTATCTTTTTATATGTAAGTAAAACTGCAAACGTAAGTATCGCACTACCTATTGCTACTCCTTGATATTCATTACCTACTCCATAGTATCTAGCTCCAATTATACAATCATAACTCATTACATTACTTTTCATTAAATATGAACCAAATGCAGAATCAATAACCATAATCAATATGGTTAAACCTGTAAAGAATAACATGTTTTTTAAATCATTCTTTATTAAAACTTTGCTTATTAAGTATATAGTAAGCGTTATTATAATTATTCCTAAAGATATTGCTACTGGTGTTTTAAAATTCATTATTGGAGTTATCATAAATGATAATGGCATTACTATTCCTATTTTTAGAAATTCTTTTAATATAAAAAATATTGTTTCTTTGTGATTTTTTGATATATGCTTTCTAAATAAAATTAGAATCATAGCAACTATCCACGACAAGAAGACTATACTTACAAATCCATTAAGTATTATAGACCTTATACTTGAAACAGATACTATCTTTTGGTACTCATCCATCAAATATTCTTTATTATCATCTCTGTTAATAAGTTCATACTTCTTTCCAACCATATTTTGATTTTTTATATCAAAGTTATTTAATATCTCAGCTCCAACATCTAGATTAGTCACAATACCTTCTCTTCTAGTAGTTGAAGATGATAACATCCCTTTTCCATTACCATTTAATTTTATTATTGGAGAAAGCCTTCTTTTATTTTTGTAATCTAAGTCACTTGGAAATGCACTTGATATATAAACAGTGTCATTCTCTCCAATCATAGAAAATACATTTTTTAAGTATACATCTATATTTTTTTCTATGTTATTTTTTATGCTCGCATATGTTTCTTCAGTTAGATTTGGTTTATATAAATCTAATCTATATGTATCTCCAAGCTCTACAAAAACTACATCATTGTTTTTGTAAGCTTCTCTAGTCTCTGTAATCAATTTATTATAATCAGTTGATATTCCATAAGGCATAGATAAATCTTTCTTATTTATATTATCTACATTTCCATTAGGAATTCTCCCATACTCATCCATTGCAACTAGGCATAAGTTTCTATTTTTTATGAGTTGACCATTTTCAATTATATCTGCATTTCCCAACACAGATGTTTTTAGTCCATTATCAGATAAACTTTGACCTAATGACCCTAGTACAGAACCATACTCCCCAAAATTTAAATTTTCATTTATAGACTTATTTATGGTTAAGTTATTTATACCTTTTGCATTTTTTCCTGTAGCTGCTTTAAAAACTATGTCCCTATCTTTACTTGAGCTCTCAAAATTAATATCTTCTTCATTAGCTACATTAGCTCTTCCACCAGCACCCATGCTAGCATATGACCGTCTGTCATCACTACCCTTATCGCCTCTTATGTTCATTAGACCGATATATCCTCTATTATCTAGTTCTTCTCTCAATGATTTTATTCTCAACATATTGCTCATACTAGTTCTATTCATATCTATAAATACTACTTTTCCATATGTTGGCATATCATCTGCAAAACTATATTGACTCATCGATGTTAATATTATGATAAATGTTGCTAAGAAAGATATAATTTTTTTTCTCATAAATTCTCCCTGCTTTCTGATTTAAATCCTCACCTTTAAGAATACATTAAACATTGTCGTTATAAATAAATAAATTTGGACCATCTATTTAAAATAAACAGCCCAAACTATTGGTTTATTTGAATATATTAATTTTTAGGTTTTGCAAATATCATTCTACCTGCAGGAGTTTGAAGAACAGATGTCACAAGCACCTTTATAGTCTCATTCATATGCTTTCTTCCTCCATCAACAACTATCATAGTTCCATCATCTAGATATGCAACACCTTGTTGAGCCTCTTTTCCTTCTTTAACCACTTGAACAACCATATCTTCACCTGGTATCGCAACTGGTTTTATGGCATTAGCTAACTCATTTATATTTAATACTTCAACACCTTGGAATTGAGCAACTTTATTTAAGTTATAATCGTTAGTAACAACTTTTCCATTTAAAACTTGAGCAAGCTTTAGTAATTTGCTATCAACTTCAGCTATTTCGTCAAAGTCTCTCTCACTTATTTCAACTTCTATATTTAATTCTTTCTGAATTATATTTAATATATCCAGACCTCTTCTACCTCTTACTCTTTTTAAATCATCTGAAGAATCTGCAATGTGTCTTAGTTCCTCCAAAACAAAAGCAGGAATAATAAGTTTTCCCTCTATAAATCCTGTTTTACAAATATCTGCTATCCTTCCATCAATTATTACACTTGTGTCTAATACTTTTGGAGGAATTGCTTTTATATCTTTTTTATTTTCTTTGTCCTTATCTTTATCTTTAATAGGATTTGCTAATCTTCCTAATTTTCCAATATTAAATAAATCATTTTTACTTTTAAGCGCAACTTTCATTCCAAGATATCCTAGGAATAAATATAATAGTAAAGATAGTATCCCACCTACTATTGGTATTCTATTTACTAATCCACTTAATAAATATGCAATCACAAATCCTACTATAAGCCCCATAGACCCTAACAATATATCAGTTTGAGGATATTTTGATAATTCTTTATCCACTATTTTAGCAATTTCTTTTACTCTATTTACAACCCATGGTTCTATAAGATATCCTAAAATGGCTATTATTATACCTGCTACTACAGCTGCGATATAACCATATGTTTCTTTCCCAAATGTTAATATTTCAAAATCTTTCATTAATGTTAAATAGGTCGTTATACCTATCGTAAATCCAAGTAAAATAAACAATATCCTTGTTACTTTCCTTATCAATGCTTCACCCCCTAGTTATACTTATCTATTATAGACCAAAGTGTATATTATATTCAAGAAAAAAGTAGTAAAATTCATTTAAAATTCATCATATGTGTCTATCTAATAATACTAATTGTTTCATTTTTATGAGTCCATTTTTTATATATGTTGCTCTTATTTCACCTATTCCTTCAACTTCGTCTAATTCTTCAATAGACGCATCTAATATTTGCTGGAAGTTTTCAAAATAATTTACTAAGTTTTCTATTATTGCTGTTGGTAGTCTATGTATTTTACTAAGAATTCGATAGCCTCTTGTTTTTATAGGCATATCCATACTTTCTGAAAAACCACTATACCCTAATAGTTTTGCCATATTAACCAATTCTATTAGTTCTTCTGAATTTAAATTTTTAACTTTTTTCATAAGTTCCTTTATTTCTGTATTTTCTTTATTATAATCTTTGAATATTAATTTCTGATCTATTCTAGTTGTACCCATTAATTCTTCTAATTGCATACTTACTAAAGTTCCCTCATCACCCAATTCTATCACATATTTTTCAATTATACTTGTAACTCTCATTACCATTTCCATTTTTTGCATGACTAATGCAACATCATAAATAGTTACCAAATCATTAAACTCTAAAGCGTTTAAATTTGTTATAGCTTGATCTAATACGGTCTTATATTTTTCTAGAGTTTGTATAGCCTGATTTGCCTTAGTAAATATCTTAGATATATCTTCGACCACATACTTCTCATTTCCTCTATAAACTGTTATAACATTTCTTCTTTGTGATATTCCTATGACTATAGCACCAGTCTGTTTTGCTACTCTTTCAGCTGTTCTATGTCTTGTTCCAGTTTCTGATGTCTCTATAAAATAATCTGGTATAAGTTGTGCATTAGCAAATAGTATTTTCTTTATATCACCACTTAAAACTATTGCTCCATCCATTTTAGCTAATTCATATAAATATGATGGCGAATATTCTGCATTTATAGCAAATCCACCATCTACTATTTTCATTACATCTTCGTTAGTTGCAATTACAATTAAGCCACCTGTCTTAGCTCTTAGTACATTGTTTAGACCTAATCTAAGTGGAGTTCCAGGAGATATCATTTTTAATGCATATAACATATTTTTATTATCTAGAAAGTTCTCCATATTTATTGATTCCTCCCAAGCACTATATTTATGGCTTGTCTTAAGTTATCTACTGGCCATATTTCTATACCTTTGGTGTCTTTTACAACCTCATAATTACTTCTAGGAACTACTATCTTTTTAAATCCAAGTTTTTTACATTCAGCTATTCTCTTTTCTATAAAACTTACTGCTCTAACTTCTCCTGTAAGACCCACTTCTCCTGTAACAGCTATATCTTCATCTATAGGTATATTTCTAAAACTAGATGCTACAGAAATAGCTATTCCTAAATCAATTGAAGGTTCATTTATTTTTATCCCTCCAACTATGTTTATATAGACATCTTGATTTTGTATTTGCAATCCTACACGTTTTTCTAATACTGCTAATAACATACCTACTCTATTATAATCTACACCTGTAGATGTTCTCTTTGGTATACCAAAACTTGTAGGTGAAACTAATGCCTGTAATTCAAGTAACATCGGTCTTGTACCTTCTACAGTAGATATTATTACTGACCCTGCCACATCTTTAGGTTTCTCAGATATTAAAATTTTAGATGGATTATCAAGTTCTACTAATCCTAAATCTCTCATTTCAAATACTCCAAGTTCGTTCGTTGAGCCAAATCTATTTTTGACAGCTCTCACTAATCTATAAGTATTATATCTTTCACCTTCAAAATATAGAACAGTATCAACCATATGCTCTAATAATTTTGGCCCTGCTAGTGAGCCTTCTTTTGTCACATGACCAACTATAAATGTTGAAATACCCATTTTTTTAGAAATTTTCATAAATTTTGAAGTACCTTCTTTAATTTGGCTGACAGTTCCTGGTGCCGAGGATATTTCTGGACTAAAGACAGTTTGAATTGAGTCTAGAATTATTAATTCTGGATTTACACTTTCTAAATAAGATTCAATTATGCTTAAATTATTTTCAGCAAATATATACAGATTTTCTGAGTTAATTCCTAATCTTTTAGCTCTCATTTTTATTTGAGATTCTGATTCTTCTCCAGTTATATATAAAACAGTTTTTCCCAAATTAGCAACGTTACTAGAAACTTGAATTAAGAGTGTCGACTTACCTATACCAGGGTCTCCACCAACAAGTACTAAGGAACCTTTAACTATACCTCCTCCAAGTACTCTATCCAGTTCATTTATATCGGTTGTAAATCTTTCTTCTTCTTTGCTTTCTATTGAATTTATACTAACTGGTTTAGATGAAGATTTATCTATTATAAAGACCTCTTTTTTTGTGCTTTTTTGGTCTACTTCTTCTACAAATGTATTCCACTTTGTACATTCAGGACATTTTCCAAGCCATTTAGCTGTTTCATATCCACAAGATTGACATACATATTTTGTTTTTATTTTTGCCATACTTTTATCATCCTTAATTTATTATTATATACTATAATTTTAGCATATGTGAAAGACAATATGTAAAGATTAAATAAAATAATTAAGGGCAATGAATTATTATAGATTCATTGCCCTTAAAATTTTGTTTAAGTTATAAAACTTGTATCTACAAGATTTTAAAATGCAACTCTATTAAATTATTTAGTTTCAAAAACTATTTTTTCATCTTTTACTTTTGCTACTACATTACTTCCCTTTTTCACATCACCTTTTAATATTGCTTCAGATAATTCATCTTCTAACTCTTTTTGTAAAGCTCTTTTAAGAGGTCTTGCTCCATATTCTAAATCAAATCCAGATTTAGAAATTAATTTAACGGCTTCGTCACTCATTTCTAATTTTATATCCATTTCTTTTAGTCTTTCTTGTAACTTAGCCACCATTAAAAGTATTATTTTTGATATGTGGTTTTCATTTAATGAATGGAAAACAATTATATCATCTATTCTGTTCAAAAACTCAGGTCTGAATCTCTGTTTTAATTCACCCATTATATTTTCTTTCATTTTTTCATATTGAGACTTTTCTTCTTCATCTCCTTTAGCTATACTAAAACCTAAAGTTTTTTGTCTTCCAATCGTAGATGCCCCAACATTTGATGTCATTATTATGATAGTATTTTTGAAATCTACAGTTCTTCCTTTTGAATCAGTCAATCTACCATCATCTAAGATTTGTAATAGAATATTAAATACATCTGGATGAGCTTTTTCTATCTCATCAAATAAAATAACTGAATATGGATTTCTTCTTACCTTTTCAGTTAATTGCCCACCTTCATCATGGCCAACATAACCTGGAGGTGAACCTATCATTCTTGATACAGCATGTTTTTCCATATATTCAGACATATCTATTCTTATTGTTTGATTTTCATCTCCAAACTGTACCTCTGCTAATGCCTTAGATAACTCCGTTTTACCTACTCCTGTAGGACCTAAAAATAAAAACGAACCAATTGGTCTATTAGGGTCTTTAAGACCTGCTCTTGACCTTCTAATTGCCTTTGAGATAGCTTTTACTGCTTGCTCTTGACCTATGACTCTATTGTGTAAGATTTCTTCAAGTCTTAGAAGTCTATCAGCTTCTTCTTCAAGAATTTTATTAACAGGTATTCCTGTCCATAAGCCAACTACTTCAGCAATAACTTCTCCATCAACTAAATCAGAATGTTTAGATGATTTATTCCATCTTTCTCTTACATCTTCTAATTGTTTTTTAAGTAGACCTTGTTCATCTCTTATTTTTGCTGCTTTTTCAAAATCTTGGCATCTTACAGCTTCTTCTTTTTCTTTATCTATATTTTCTATTTCTAGTTCTAATTTTTTTATTTCTGAAGGAGGTGTGTTTTCCTTTAATCTTACTTTTGATGCGGCTTCATCAATCAAGTCTATAGCTTTATCTGGTAGATATCTATCTGATATATATCTAGTTGATAATTCTACAGCTGACTTTATAGCATCGTCAGTTATCTTAACTTTATGATGAGCTTCATATTTATCCCTTAATCCTTCTAATATTTTTATTGAATCTTCTTTACTTGGTTCATCTACCATAACTGGTTGGAATCTTCTTTCTAGTGCAGAATCTTTTTCAACATGCTTTCTATATTCATCAATTGTAGTTGCACCTATAACTTGTATTTCCCCTCTTGCTAAAGCTGGCTTTAATATATTCGATGCATCTATAGAGCCTTCTCCTGTAGACCCAGCTCCTATTATAGTATGCATTTCATCTATAAATAAAATTATATTTCCATTTTTAACAACTTCATCTACAACTTCTTTGATTCTCTCTTCAAATTCTCCTCTATATTTAGCACCTGCTAATAAAGAACCCATTTCTAAAGAGTATAATGTTTTATTTTTTAATGTTTCTGGTACATTTCCCAGAGCTATATTTGTTGCTAAACCTTCCGCTATAGCTGTTTTACCCACTCCTGGGTCTCCTATTAACACTGGATTATTTTTTGTTCTTCTACTTAATATTTGTATTACCCTTTGTATTTCTTTTTCTCTACCTATTACTGGGTCTATTTTATTCTGTTTTGCATATAGAGTAAGGTTTCTTCCATACTTATCAAGTACCTTAGACTCCACTTGATTTTGGTTGCTCGTGTAACTATTTTCTGCTTTATATTGATTTTTATCACTAATTCCCATCATATCAATTGTTAATTGGGCAAGAGTTCTATCATTTACTCCTGCATAATTTAAAATCTTATTAGCTATTCCTTCACCTTCTTGAATGATAGATAATAGTATATGTTCAGTTCCAATATAATTTGTTTTTAATTTATTTGCAAACATTCCTGATAGTTCTAGTATTTGTTTACTTCTTGGACTTAATACTATATCCTCTGGAATCCCGTCTCCTTTGCCTTCCATATCAATTATTTTACCCTCTAAATAAGCCTCTGTAAATCCAACTTTACTTAGAACCTTAGCAGCTATACCTTCTTCTTCTCTTAAAAGACCTAGAAGTATATGTTCACTTCCAACAATATTATGTCCTAAGGTTTTAGCTGATTCAAATGCTAAATCTATTGCCTTCTTAGCTCTTTGTGTAAATCTATTGAAGTTCATAATTTATCCCTCCTCTTAATTTTTCCAAAGTCTCTCTAATGTATGTTGCTCTATTTATATCTCTATTCTCAACATCATCACTCTTATACATTATTGACTGATGTGCTGGTTGTATACCTATCATAAGTTGTTCTATAGCTTTTAAATCTAATTTATCTATATAATTCATTTCTATGCCCATTTTTATATTTGATAGATGACTCATAGCCTCTGAGCTACTCATTACTCTTGAATTTTCAAGAATACCTATTGACCTAAATATTTTATCTTCTAATTTTATACCTAATTTTTTTTGCAATATTTCTCTTGATTTTATTTCTTTTGAAATTGCATCTTTTGTAAGACCACTTACATTCTCTATGATGTTAGATTCTGTTCTTCCAAGTGTAAGTTGATTGGATATTTGATATATGTTTCCTAATGCTTCTGTTCGTTCTCCATATATACCTCTTATAGCTATCCCTATTTGTGAGGATATTTTATAAAGTTCATCCATATAACCTAGTTGACTTAATGCTGGTAAATGCATCATTACAGAAGCTCTCATTCCTGTACCTGTATTAGTTGGGCAAGATGTAAGATAACCTAACTTTGTACTAAATGCGTATTCTAAACTTGATTCTAACAAATCATCTATCTCATTTGCTATGTTATATGCATATTCTAAATTTAAATCATCACACATAGTTTGTATTCTTATGTGGTCCTCTTCATTTATCATTATACTTACAGTTTTATCTTTCTTTACTATAACTGCACTTTTATCATTTTCCACTAAATCAGGGCTTATTATATGTTCTTCAACCATAAGCATTTTTTTAGATTCATCTAAATCTTCAATTTTATAGAAATCAAACTCTTCTTTTTGTTCTAAACTAGAATTCATAAATACATTTTTTACTTTTTCTATTATTTCCATAGCACTTTCTTTATCTAATCTATTTGGAAAAGGATAATTATTTAAGTTTCTAGCTAGCCTAACTCTTGATTTCATGACTATGTTTTCTCTCATAATATCACTCCAATCTTAGTCAATAGAACCTTTTAAATATTTAATTTTATCTCTAAACTGAGCAGCCAATTCATACTCCTCATTTTTTATAGCTCTATCTAAGTCTTCTTTTAATTCCTTAATCTCATTTTCTACACTTATCTTATAAAAAGATTTTTTAGGTGCCTTACCTGTATGTTCTATATGTCCATGTATATTTTGAAGCATAGGATTTACTTGACTACTAAATGCATTATAGCATTCACTGCATCCAAACCTTCCATTATTCTTAAATTCACTGTATGTCATATTACAGTTTGGGCAAACTAACTTTTCTTCAAGTTCTTTTTTTGGTTGAAATCCTAAGTTAGAGAATATATCCATCATTGAAAAAGGCATATCTAAATTAAAATTCATTTCTGTATTCTCTTTTGCACATTCACTGCATAGGTACATTTCTGTCTTTTCTCCATTGACTATTTTATTATAATATACGGATGCTTTATTCTTATTACATTTTTGACATAGCATAAACTATCACTCCTCTATACTAAATAACCCTATTATTATATTCTTTAGAATGTTAGACCTTACCTTCTCTTTTAATTCATATATTGGCATACATAATGATTTATCATCTATTGCATATAATATTAATTTTAATTCTCTTTCACTAATTAGACCTGACTCTTTTAAACTTTCCAATAATTCTTTTGCTTTTTTATATGATATTTGATTTCCTATCTTTTCATTTAAAAGTTCTCTAATATGCCCATCTTTACTTTTTCGTATTTTTTCTATCTGAACATATCCTCCGCCACCTTTTTTGCTTTCAATATAATATCCTTTATCTATTGTAAATCTTGTTGTTAACACATAATTTATTTGTGATGGTGCACAACTAAACAAGTTTGCTAGTTCATTTCTTTGAATTTGTATGCTATTATCTTCTTCCATCAAATCTTTAATAAATTTTTCAATTATATCTGTCATAGTTGCCATTAATATCACCACACACCTTTTTAATTTTGACTTTCTTTGACTATTATTTTACACCTATTATTTAAATTTTTAAAGCCCTAAATTATATATTTTTATATTTTTTATAACAATCTAGATATGAGTTTATGACTTCACTGATTGTAAGGTTTTATTTATTATACTTATAATAAATAAATTTAAAACTTTTGCTTTATTAGGTCTCAATACTTTTATATATCTTCTATATTTTAAATATACCTTCTCACTTTTATTATTAAACATTTCTAAAAAATAATAATAAAAAAATACTTTCTTTTTATTAAACCTTTTAAGAAAGTACTTTTTATTTTTTATCCATTAAAAATACATAAAAAACTAGGTATATGTTTGTCTAAAAAACCTATACCTAGTTTAAATACAAAAAATATTTTTAATAGTATCCTATTAATTATTTACTATTATATTTTGCTTATTATTTTGCAGTAGCTAATCCAATTATTTTTTCTGCAAATTGTGATGGTACTTCTCCATATTTTGCTAATTCCATTTCAAAGTATCCTCTACCTTGTGTCATTGCTCTTAAATCTATTGCATATTTAAATGTTTCTGCCTGTGGTGCTTCTGCAAATATTATTTGTTTACCTTTATTATCTGGCTCCATTCCAAATATTTTTCCTCTTCTCTTATTTATATCACCCATAACATCTCCCATATATTCTTCTGGCACAGTTATCTTTAATTTCATTATAGGTTCTAGTAGTATTGGGTGAGCCTCTTCCATACCCTTTTTAAAAGCTGCACTTGCTGCCATTTTAAAGGCCATTTCAGAAGAGTCTACATCATGATATGAACCATCATAAAGTGTAGCTTTTATATTTGTAACAGGATAACCAGCTAATACACCTTTTTGCATAGAGTCTTTTAGACCTTTTTCAACTGCAGGTATATATTGTTTTGGTACAGAACCTCCAAATATCTCTTCTGTAAATTCAAAATCAGATTCACATCTTTCAAATCTTATTTTTACATCTCCATATTGACCATGACCACCTGATTGTTTTTTATGTTTTCCTTGTACATCTGCTGTCCCTTTTATAGTTTCTCTATAAGGTACTTTAAGGTCATTTAGTTCAACATCAACACCAAATTTATCTTTCATTTTATTTTTAATTGTTTTTATATGAAGTTCTCCTTGTCCTCCTAAAAGGGCTTGTTTTGTCTCTGTATTTCTATAAGAATGTAATGTAGGGTCTTCTTCTACTAGTTTATTTAATACAGATGCTACTTTTTCTTCATCACCTTTATTCTTAGGAGTTACTGCATAGTATATCTGTGGCTTAGGGAAATCTATATTTTCCAAAGCTTCTGCATCTTTATCTATAGATATGGTATCTCCTGTTTTTAGAGAGTTAATTTTAGTTACTACTACTACATCTCCAGCTTTAGCTTTTTCTACTTCCACTAATTCACTATTTTTCAATGTATATATATTAGCTATCTTTTCCTTTACATTTTTATTTATATTAAAGATATCTTTATCTTTAGAAAGTACACCTTCAGTAATTTTTATATATGACATTTTACCAACAAATGGGTCAACCATAGTCTTAAATACTAATCCTCTAAATGGTTTACTTTCTTCTGTAAAAATAGGTTCTAGGTAATTTGATATAGTATCTAATATTTCTTTTGTTCCTATATTATTTATAGTTGAACCACATATTACAGGTATAATATCACCTCTTTGTATCCCTATAACAATACCTTTTTGTATTTCTTCTGTAGTTAATTCTTCACCATTAAAATATTTATCTAATATTTGGTCATCTGTCTCTGCTATAAGTTCCATTAATGCTTCTTTAACACTCATAGCTTGTTCCTTGAATTCACCTTCTAAATCATCTATGTTTTCAAATACATTATGTAACTTTACAAAGTTTTTATCTTTATATATAGGACTTATCATAGGAACTATCTTATTGTTGTATTTTTCTCTTAACATTGCTATTGCGTCTTTATATCTTGCTTTTTCATTATCTATTTTATTTATAAACATTATCTTAGGAATACTCTCAGTTAGTTCCAATGATTTCTCTGTACCAACTTGAATAGGTGCTGTTGCATCTATTACTATTATTGCTGCATCACTTGCTCTAAGAGATGATACAACGTCTCCGCTAAAGTCAAAATATCCTGGGGTATCCAATAAGTTAAACTTATAATCATTATACTCTATAGGTATTAATCCCATACTATAAGTCATATTTACCTTGTCTGTTAATTTAGGTATCTTATTAGTGTTTGCTGTGTAAGCTATAGTTTCGATTAGATTTGTTTTTCCACATCCGCTATGTCCTAATACCGCTACATTTCTCAACATTTTACTATCATAAACCTTCATATAAGCACCCACCTTTTAAATTTATGTATTTTCTCTTAGCTGTTATTTCCTAAGAAATAGTCCAGAAAATGTTTATTATTTTTAGAATTTTTAGATAACATTTTCCTTACTAGCTTTATTTCTACATATGGATGTAATTTTCCTCTTTTTTTTAACAAAAATTTAATTTAAATAAATAAAAACACTCTAAAACATTTTTTATTAAATGTTCTAGAGTGTTTTTTTAATTATCTTAATTCAATTATTTCATTATCATTAATAATTGTTTATCTTCAACCATATCATCTTCTTTTACTTTGATTGACTTAATTACTCCATCAGTCTTAGCAACTATTATAGTCTCCATTTTCATAGCTTCTATAACTATTAGTGGTTGATTAGCTTTTACTTCATCCTCTTCTTTAACCATTATTTTTATAACTTTTCCTGGTATACTTGCTCCAATTTGAAGAGGGTCATTCATATCCGCTTTCTCAACATTATGAATTTTACCAGAGAAGTTTCTATCTTTTATTTCTACTTCTCTAACCATTCCATTCAATTCAAATCCTATAGTTCTAAATCCATTTTCCTTAACTTCACCGATTTCAACTAATCTTATTGTTAATACTTTACCTTCTTCTATCTCTACTTCACATTCTTCATTTTTATTTAAACCATAGAAGAATACATCACTTTCAAGTTTAGATATATCATTATAGTGTTGTAAATGCTTGATATAATCCTCATAAACTTTTGGATATAAAGCGTAACTTATAACATTTCTTATATTAGCATTTATATCATATTTCTCATCTAGATATTTAGCTATTTCATCAAAATCTTCTGCTGGTAATAATGAACCAGGTCTTACTGTAATAGCTTCTTCGCCTTTTAAAACTACTTCTTGTAAATCTTTTGGTATTCCACCTTCTGGTTGACCAATCATACCTTTACAGTAGTCCACAACAGAATCTGGGAATGATAAGTTTTTACCTTCTTCAATTATATTGTCTTTATCTAATTTATTTTTAGTCATAAAGATAGCTAAGTCTCCTACAACCTTTGAAGATGGAGTAACTTTTATTATATCTCCTACTACTTCATTAGCTTCTTTATATTTTTCTTTAACTTCGTCAAATCTATTAACTAATCCTAAACTATCAGCTTGAGGTTTTAAGTTTGTATATTGACCACCTGGTATCTCAAAATTATATATTTCTGCGCAAGAGTTAGTTAAATCACTTTCAAATTTGCTATAAACTTTTCTTAAATCCTTATAATATTTACCTAACTCATCATATCCAAATAAATCTATACCCGTATCTCTTTCTGTATTTTTAAGAGCTTCTACTATCGCATTAAGTGACGGTTGACTTGTAAGCCCTGCCATAGATTCTAATGCAGCATCAATTATATCTACACCAGCTTCTGATGCCATCAAACAAGTTGCTACACCATTTCCACTTGTATCATGAGTGTGTAAATGTATTGGTGCTTTTATATTTTTCTTTAGCTCTTTAACTAGAGTGTAAGCTGAATATGGTTTAAGAAGTCCTGACATATCTTTTATTGCTATTATATCTGCTCCTAAACTTTCTAATTCTTGTGCCATCTTAATATAATATTCTAGATTATACTTAGTTTTAGTCTTATCTAGTATATCACCTGTATAACACATAGTTGCTTCAACAATTTTTCCAGTTTCTAAAGCTGTATTTATAGATGGTTTCATATTTTCAACCCAGTTTAATGAGTCAAATATTCTAAATACATCTATACCTTGTCTAGCAGATTCTTTTGTAAATTCTTCTATTACATTATCTGGGTAGTTTTTATATCCAACTCCATTTGATGCTCTAAGCAACATTTGGAACATTATACTTGGTATTTCCTCTCTTAGCTTTTGCAATCTACGCCAAGGTGATTCTTTTAAAAATCTATATGCAACATCATAAGTAGCTCCACCCCACATTTCAAGTGAGAATAAATCTTTTTGATATTTTTCTGTTGGCTGAGCAGCTTTTAATAAATCATATGTTCTTATTCTTGTTGCTAATAATGATTGATGTGCATCTCTCATTGTTGTATCTGTTAGCAATAATTTCTTATCATTTTTTATCTTTTCTATATATGCAGATTTACCTAACTTATCAAAAAGTATTTTGCTTCCTTCTGCCTTTGAACCATCTTTATCCATTCTTGGGTCATGTAACGCATCAAATAGTGGTTTTTCTTTACAAGCATTATCATTTACAATTACATCCCCTATAAATTGAAGTAATTTTGTACCTCTATCTTTACTTTCTGTTATTTCAAATAAATCTGGATTTTCATCTATAAACTTAGTACTACATTTACCATTTGAGAATATAGGATTATTTAAAACATTAACTAAGAATCCTACATTAGTTTTAACTCCTCTAACTCTAAGCTCTTTTACTGATCTTATAGTTTTATTTATAGCTCCTTGGAATGTTCTATCCCAAGAAATTGTTTTAACTAACAAACTATCATAGTGAGGACTTATATTTGCACCTGTAAATCCATTTCCACCATCTAGTCTTATACCAAATCCTGAACCAGTTCTATAAACTTGAATTTTTCCTGTATCAGGCATAAATTTATTCTTAGGGTCTTCTGTAGTTATTCTACATTGGATAGAATACCCTCTTATTTCTACATCATCTTGTGATTTTATATTTATTTCTTCACTATCTAAACTATAACCTTGAGCTATTAGTATTTGACTTTGAACTATATCTATTCCTGTAACCATCTCTGTTACAGTATGTTCAACTTGTACTCTTGTGTTCATTTCTATAAAATAATGTCCACCATTAGCATCTACTAAGAACTCTAATGTACCAGCATTAGAATAGCCAACATGTTTTGATAATTTAACTGCATCTTCACATATTTCTTGTCTTACTTTATCATCTAGTGAAAAAGCTGGGGCATATTCTATTATTTTTTGGTGTCTTCTTTGAACAGAACAGTCTCTTTCGTATAAATGAACTATATTTCCATAGTTATCTCCTAATATTTGAACTTCTATATGTTTTGGATCAGCTATATATTTTTCTATAAATATGATATCTTCTCCAAAAGCTTTTCTTGATTCACTACAAGCAGTCTCATATTCAATCTCTAAGTCTTCTTCGCGGTGTACAATTCTCATACCTCTACCGCCACCACCGTTAGATGCTTTTATCATAACAGGATAACCTATTTTATTTGCAACTTCTTTTGCTTCTTCAGTACTTTTTATTGCTTTTTCTACACCTGGTATAGTTTGAACATTAACTTCTTTTGCGATTTTCTTAGAATTTATCTTATCTCCCATCATATTCATTACTTTAGATGATGGTCCTATAAAAGTAATTCCATTCTCTTCACATTTACGAGCAAACTCTGCATTCTCTGCTAGAAAACCATATCCTGGATGTATCGCATCAACTTTTTTTCTCTTCGCCAAGTCAATTATTCCATCCATGTCTAGATATGCATCTATTGGACCTTTGCCTTCCCCTATCAGATATGATTCATCTGCTTTTGTTCTAAATAATCCATATTTATCTTCTTTACTATATATACCAACACTTTTTATCCCCAATTCTGAACAGGCTCTAAATATTCTTATAGCTATTTCGCCTCTATTAGCTACTAGTATTTTATTAAACTTTTTAAGCATACTCTATTCTTCTCCTTTATTGTTTGTGTAATATTAAAGATTATAGACTAAAATACTTTATTTTTGAAGATGTTTAAGCAAGTTCCTTAATTAATAAGATAAATTTATAAATATAAGTAATTTTTAGACTGTGTAAACTCAATTTACCTCACTAAAATTAAGGCATTTTTTATGGAATTTCAGGCAAATTTATGTGAAAATTTCTACAATTGACTTGATTTTATACTGTTTTTTCTTCTGTTTACATAATTATTTTCATCTTTACGTAAGATTTTATATATTTTTTTAATATCGTTCATACCCTAATCTATTTGTCTAGATACCCTCTTCACTACATCTGAAAGTTTTAAATAACCTAAATCTGCATAAGCTATAGCCAATATTATTTTTACGACTCCATCTACCTCATCTAATTTATATGCTCTAGCATTTATTATTGTGTATTTTGGCATAAATTCTTCTAAGTCTAGTGCAAGTTCATCAGATAAAGTCATATATTCATCAAATTTTTCTTCATCAGATAAGTTAACAGAATCATATTGTTCACTTATTATAGTATCTAAGTAACTCAAATCTATACTTAACTGATACGCAATTACATCTTCCCTCTTTGTACTTTTACTTAAATCTTTTTCAACTTTAAATTTGCTATTTTTATCTATAGTTACTTTTAGTTCTTCGCTATCAACTATTTCATTTCCTATTATTATATACAAGTTCCTTACCTCCAAAATATAAAAACTTTTTTAATCAAAAATAAAACCTCTAGTAAAATTACTAGAGGTTTGCACTGGTGGGATTAACAGGGCTCGAACCTGTGACCCCCTGCTTGTAAGGCAGGTGCTCTCCCAGCTGAGCTATAATCCCTCGATGTTTATATGGTGCGCCCAAAGGGACTCGAACCCCTAACCTTCTGATTCGTAGTCAGACACTCTATCCAGTTGAGCTATGAGCGCATTTTTATTGGAGGCGACACCCAGATTCGAACTGGGGATCAAGGAGTTGCAGTCCACTGCCTTACCACTTGGCTATGTCGCCGCCT
>NZ_JBJODA010000019.1:0-87836 GCF_045899875.1 Clostridioides sp. GD02377 | reverse complement strand
GGATGTTTCAGTTGATGAAGAAGAAATAAAAGAATTAAACTATATTGTAGCAGATACAGAAGGCGTTAAGAATCTAGGGGATATAAAGACTAGAAAACATGGAGCTATGGCATATGTGGATTTGACTATATGTGTTGATGAAAACTTGACAGTTAAGCAAGGTCATGACATTGCTACTAAACTTGAAAAACATATAATAAAACACATGGAATTTGTAAAAGGTATAACGGTTCACGTTGAACCATGTACTAATTGTCAAGGAAATAAGTGTAATAAATAATTAAACCTTAAAAAAAAGTGTAAAAAGTTATATAATTGTTTTATGATTATAAACTCTAGGGGTGGTTAAATGAGTAAGAAAAGAAAACTAAAGAAAAAAGCTGCGATATTAATAGGAGTGGTTGTTTTCTTTATAATATACTTTATATCCTTCAAAATAGGATTGAATATGGAAAAGGATAAAAGTGAAGTTCCAAAAAAAGTAGAAAGAGAAGAAGAAGATACTCGGTCTTTAATGACTCAAATAAAAGAGAAGAAGAAGATTTATATATCAGATAAGAATATAGAAAACATAAAAATCGAAGAAGATATGTGGGATGAGATAAAGTTCTTTTTCTCAGATTTTAAGAAAGTAAGAAATACCACATCTTCTTATGAAGCAGTTTACGAAGGTTATTCTGATGATGGTGTTAAGTTTTCTACAGACCTTAACTTTTTTAGAGTATATACTGTAAACAAAGAAGAGTATTATAAAGTTCCAGTTGATTCTAAGAGTGCTTTTAAGAAGCTTTTAGATGAAAGTATATATACTTCATTTGACCTCTTAAGTCACTATAAAGATTGGAAAGAAGTGACTATATCTCATGGAAAAGAAATTAAAAAAGTTCATAGATGGAAGTTCGATGATTTAGCACATAAGATGATTTCAAAGAGGGTTGTAGGAAAAGTTCAGCCTGAGAAAAGTAAGGAAAGAAGTGAATATAACTTTACTATAGACATAAAAGGTGATGATTTTGCTGTAAAAGTTGAAACAATGGGAAAAGATTATGTGAAAGTCACTTCTAAAAAAACTGTATCTTACTATGAGGTTCATACAAGTTTGTTTGATTACCTTAAAAACGAGATATTTGAAATTGGAAAGAAATAAGATTTTAAGAAGGCTATCAAATGAGATATTTGATAGCCTAAATTGCTTTTTATATATTATTTTTCAACCAACAAGTCTGCAACTTTATAAATTGGACCAGCACCAGCAGTTATTACTAAATCATTATCATTAACATTTTCACGTAAATATTTTACTATATCTTCAAATTCTTTTATGTAGATAGCATCTACATTGTTTTGATATAACTTTTCAACTAAGTCTTTAGAATGTATGTCTCCTGGGTCATTTTCTCTAGCAGCATATATATCTGTTATTATAACTTTATCAGCTGCATAGAATGCTTCTGAGAATTCACTTAAAAGAGATTTTGTTCTAGTATAAGTATGTGGCTGGAAGATACACCATAAAGTGGATTTTTTTAATTTTTTAGCAGCAGCTAAAGTAGCTTTTAATTCAGTTGGATGATGTGCATAATCATCTATTACTAAAGCATTTTTATAATATCCTTTAGTCTCAAATCTTCTTCCTACGCCTTTATAAATCTTTATATTTTTTCTTATAGTCTCTAAATCAATACCAGAAACAAGAGCTGCCATTATAGCAGAAGATGCGTTGTATATATTATGAAGACCATATACAGAAAGTTCAAATTCTCCTAGGTCTCTTCCTTGATATTCTATTTTAAATATTCCATGACCACCATTGTCAAAGTGAATATCTTTTATTACAGCATCATTATCAGAGTCTCTACCGTATTTTATAATAGTAGCCTTAACATCGTACAATATGTCATCAACATTCTCATCATCACCATTTATTATGAAATAGCCATCTGGAGGTAATAGCTTACCAAATTTGTTAAAAGAAGCCTTGATTTCATCTATACCAGAGAAATAATCAAGATGGTCTTCCTCAACATTTAAGACTATAGATATTTTAGGGTTAAAATTAAGGAAGCTATCTACATATTCACATGCTTCAGTTATAAAGTGGTCAGAATTACCTATCTTAACATTACCACCTATCATACTTAAGTTACCACCAACTAGTATAGTTGGGTCTAAATCTGCATATTCAAAGATTGTAGATAACATAGATGTTGTAGAAGTCTTTCCATGTGTTCCAGAAACTGCTATAGAGTTCTTATATTCCCTCATGATTTGGCCTAAAAAAGTAGCCCTGTTCATTACTAATTTATTTTTTTCTTTAGCAGCTATAAGTTCTTCATTGTCTGGATGAACTGCTGCTGTATAAACAACCATATTTACATTATCTGATATGTTCTCTTTTTTCTGACCGATATAGATAGTTGCCCCTTGGTCTCTAAGTTTGTCTAATAGGTATGATTCGTTTGAATCCGAACCTGAAACTTGGTAACCTTTATTGATACATATTTCAGCTAATGCACTCATGCTGATACCGCCAATTCCTATAAAGTGTATATTCATAATAAAACCACCTTTCTTTTTAATTAAGTCCTACAATATGAACTATTTTTGTGGTATAATAATATAATGTTCAATATTTTATAATTAATATGCATATAATATTATATGTATTTTATTTTTGAATATAATAAAACATAAGTAATATTATACCACAATAAGAATTGTTATGCATTAGTTAGTTTAACGTTATATAAAGGTACTTGTAGGAGGAAATAGCAATGAAATTTAAACGAACAGAGAGAATTGGAGCGATAGTTAAAATACTATCTGACAATCCAAATAAAATATATACATTAAGTTATTTTACAAATCAATTTAATGCAGCAAAATCAACAATAAGTGAAGATTTATTAGTTGTAAAGAATGTATTTGAAAAACTTCATTTAGGTAAAGTTATAACTATCTCAGGAGCAGCAGGAGGAGTAAAATATATACCTAAAACTTCTATAGCAGAAAATGCGGAGTTCTTAATGGAATTATGTGAGAAAATATGCGACAAGTCTAGAATATTATCTGGTGGTTTTTTATACTTGATTGATTTAATTTATGACCCTACAATAGCTGCTAAAATAGGAAAGATATTTGCCTCAAATATTGATTATGTAGATGCAGATTATGTTGTAACAATGGAGACAAAAGGTATACCTATGGCACTTATGACTGCTAAAGCTATGAATTTGCCTCTAGTAATAATAAGAAAAGATATAAAAGTATCAGAAGGTCCTACTCTTAGTATGACATATGTGAGTGGTAATAGAAGCTCTAAGGTTGAGAGTATGAGTTTGCCAAGAAAAGCCCTTAAGCCAGACAGTAAGGTTATAATTATAGATGATTTCATGAGGGGTGGAGGTACTATAAAAGGAATGGTAGACCTTATGAATGAATTTGGTGCAGAAGTTATAGGTACTGGAGTATTCATATCTACAACAAACCCTTCAGAAAAGATGGTAAAAGATTATATCTCATTAATTCAGTTGGATGTCGATGGAGATAAAATAGTAGTAGAGCCAAACTTAAAGACTTTTAAAGATGAATATAGAAATGAAGATTTAGATGAGGAAGAAGATTCAGAATTTGAATTTGAGATAGATGAAGATTAATAAAAAAAATATTTAGAAAAATATGTAAAAATAAAAAGAGGATATCCCTAGTTGCTCATAGAATTACTTAAAAAACAGTTTATATTAATTTATTCCAGCGATAATAATTTTAATATAAATTAATTTCTGTCAAAATCAAAGGGGGATATTTTGGTATGAAGATAACTGACGTAAGAGTAAGAAAATTAACAGAAGAAGGTAAGATGAAATGTATAGTTTCAATAACTTTCGATAATTTGTTTGTAGTACATGATATAAAAGTTATAGAAGGCCATAATGGCCTATTTATAGCAATGCCTAGCAGAAAAGTAGGCGAAGGAAATTTCAGAGATATAGCTCATCCAATAAATGCAGAAATGAGACAAGTTTTAGAAGATGCAGTTTTACAAGCTTATCATGAAGCATTAGTTCAATGGGAAGTAGCTGCTGAATAATAATAAATATATAAAATGGAGAGAGCCCGAACATTTAGGCTCTTTTTAAATGGAGAATTTGTATTAAAATATGTACTTTTTAGTAAAAAAGTGCTATATTATTAGTGATAATGTATATGTTGTATACAAATTGTCAAATAAATGTATTATAATGTATATTGATTGAGAGAATAATACGAATAAAATTAAATTGATTGAATGGAGTGTATCAATGAACTTTAAAGCTATAATCCTTGCCGCAGGCAAAGGAACAAGAATGAAGTCTAAATACCCAAAAGTTATTCATAAAGTGTGTGGAAAAGAAATGGTCAACCATATTATAGATGTTTCAAAAAAATCTGGTGTAAAAGATACTGTTGTGATTTTGGGACATGAAGCTGAGGTAGTAAAAGAAAAACTAGCAGAAGAAACTATAATAGCTATGCAAACAGAACAGCTTGGAACAGGACATGCTGTAAAGATGGCTAAAGAATATATTAATGATGAAGATATAATAGTTGTACTTTGTGGAGATACTCCACTTATAAAGGAAGAGACACTAAAAAAATTATTTGAATATCATATAGAAAATAAATATCATGCCACAGTTCTTACAACAAGAGTTGGAAATCCAACAGGTTATGGTAGAATAATAAGAGATAAGAAGGGTGACCTTCTCAGAATAGTGGAACAAAAAGATGCAAATTCAGAAGAAAAAATGATAAGTGAGATAAACTCTGGAATTTATTGTTTCAATGGTAAGAGTCTTAGAGAAGCATTAGATTTGTTAAATAATAACAATGCACAAGGCGAATATTATTTAACTGATACTGCTAAAATAATGAGAGATAAAGGTCTTAAAGTTGGTGCGTTTGCAGGTTCAACTATTGAAGAGCTTATGGGTGTTAATTCAAGAGTAGAATTATCAAAAGCAGAAGAGATTATGAGAAGAAGAATAAATGAATCTCATATGGTAAATGGAGTGACTATAATAAACACTAACTCTACCTATATAGAATCTGATGTTGAGATAGGTAATGATACTATAATATATCCAGGAGTTATGTTACAAGGGAAAACAAAGATAGGTTCAGATTGTATAATTGGGACAAATTCATCTATAACAAATTCAGAAATAGGTGATGGTACAGAAGTAAAAAATTCAACTATAATTGATAGTAAAGTTGGAGAAAATACTACTATTGGTCCATATGCATATCTAAGACCAAAGAGTAACTTAGGAAACAACGTAAAAATAGGCGATTTTGTTGAAGTAAAAAATGCTGTTATAGAAGATGGTTCAAAGGCATCTCATCTTTCTTACATAGGAGACGCACATGTTGGTAAAAATGTAAACATTGGATGTGGAGTAGTCTTTGTAAACTATGATGGTAAAAATAAATTTAAATCAATAGTAAAAGATAATGCATTTATAGGTTCAAATTCTAACCTAGTTGCACCAGTAGTTGTAGAAGAAAAAGGATATATAGCAACTGGTTCAACAATAACACACGATGTTCCAGATGGAGCTTTGGCAATAGCTAGAGAAAGACAAGTTATTAAAGAAGGCTGGGTAGAAAAGAAGAATCAAAAAGATACAGAAGGTAAGTAATCATTAGTTTATTATTTTGGCTAATAAATTTAGCTCGAAATTATTATAAATTATATTCACTAGGATTTTAAAATTTTCAGGAGGGTTACATAAATGAATACTAGCGGAAGCGAGATTAAAATTATTGCAGGTAATTCATCGAAAGAGTTAGCGCAGAAGATAGCTGACTATATAGGTGTATCAGTGCTAGACTGTGAAGTAGGTACATTCAGTGATGGTGAAATATGTGTAAACATGAATGAGACAGTAAGAGGTTGTGATGTGTTTGTAGTACAATCTACTAACAGTCCAGTAAATGATAACTTAATGGAGTTATTAATCTTAATTGATGCATTAAAGAGAGCATCAGCAGGAAGAATAACAGCAGTTATTCCTTACTATGGATATGCAAGACAAGACAGAAAAGCTAAGGCAAGAGATCCAATCACTGCTAAATTAGTTGCAAACTTAATAACTGCTGCTGGAGCAGACAGAGTATTAACAATGGATTTACATGCAGCTCAAATACAAGGATACTTTGATATACCACTAGACCACTTATTAGGTGGAACAATATTAGCAGATTACTTCAATGAAAAGAAAATAGAAGATTTAGTAGTAGTATCTCCTGACTTAGGAAGTGTTACTAGATCAAGAAAATTTGCTAATACTTTAAATGGAGAAGTGCCAATAGCTATAATAGATAAGAGAAGACCAAAAGCTAATGTATGTGAAGTTATGAACTTAATAGGTGACGTTAAAGGTAAAAATGTTATACTATTAGATGACATGATAGATACAGCAGGAACAATAGTTAATGCAGCAAATGCACTTAAAGAATTTGGTGCAAAAGATGTTTATGCTTGTTGTACTCATGGTGTATTATCAGGACCAGCTATTGAAAGAATTTCTAATTCAGAGATAAGTGAGTTAATAGTTCTTGATACTATACAACTTCCTGAAGAGAAAAGAATTGATAAGATAAAGATAAAAACTGTAGCTCCTTTATTTGGTGATGCTATAAGAATGATATTCTCTAACGAATCAGTAAGTAAATTATTCTAATTTATTAGATTTATAAGAGTTGTTTAAAAGGATATAAAACTTTTGGACAACTCTTTTTTGTTATTTTAATTTATAGGAATATTTTAGATGTGTATGTGTAATTTTAGAAAAGGATTATAGTTTGAAACTTTGGTGTATTTAAGTAAAAATAAGTGTAAAAAGTAAATAAAATTATGAATATTACGAATATAAAAAATATTTAGAAAAAGTATTGAAAAATTTCAGATTATGTAGTATTATGTAAATATAAATAAAGAAAGAGGTGTTTCCAATGGGAAGGTCAGAAGATGAGCCCTTAATAATTAAATGATTCAGTCACAATCTATAAGGAATAAAAAAATCTATTGAAAGTTTATTTATAAGAATTGAAAATAGTATCTATTCTATATCTTTAATGTTTGTGAGAGGGTTCTGGATTATATAAAGTTACTGTAAAGAAAGTAATTTTGCACAATAAGCATATCTGTAAATGAAGAATTTCATTTATATAGTGATTGTGGCTGAATCATAATTAAAAGAGATAGAATGTTTATAATAGATGATTTTAATAAAATACTATATTGTAATAGCTTCTAGCTTTCAAATAAATATTAGCAAAGGATGGAAATGACGATGATAAAACTAAATGATAATTTATAAATATCTCCTTACGATATATGATAATTGTAGGGAGATGTTTCTTTTTTTGTATAGTATAAATATCTCTAGAAGTTGTGTTTCAATATGTAAAAAATTGGTATATATAAATAATATAAACTTAGTTGATAAAATTTGGTAACTATTATATAATATAAGTGGATATGTATATATAATTATGCATTACCCTGAATTTAATAAAAATAGAAACGCTGATATATGTTCTGTGATGTGGGCACCTTGGGACATATGGAGTTAGTGGTGCAACCGGCTATGGAATTGTATTTATTTATGGATACTTTTATTTTCATAGCATTTTTTGTTTTAAGATGGTTATATGCTAGAAATAAATCTGGTTAGTACGTGTAAATAACTTTACTTAGATTTTAACCAGGTATATTATAAGTAAGTATTAATTAAAAAAATTGAGGGGGAATAAAAATGAAGTTAAGAAAGAATAAAAAAGGTTTCACTTTGGTGGAATTATTGGTAGTAATTGCAATTATAGGTATATTAGCAGTAGTAGCAGTTCCAGCTTTATTTAGTAATATAAATAAGGCTAAGGTAGCAAGTGTTGAGTCTGATTATAGTTCAGTTAAGAGTGCAGCATTGTCTTATTATTCAGATAAGAATAAAGTTCCTAAAGATATAAAAGATGATTTAGCAGAATATATGGAAACAGTTCCAACAAAAGCAGATATAGGTGGAGATTATGAACTTTTTTCAACAGGGACTAAATTAGCTCTAAAAATAGGTAATAGCAAAGGGGCTAGCGATCCTGAGGGAACAAGTGATGAAAAACCAACATTAACAAAGGCTCAATTAGATAAACTTAAAAGTGATATAGGTGTAAATAAAATATATACAAACTCAAATCTTACAGAGAAATTGAGTGAAAATGAAATAGAAGATAAAATAATCTATTTAGTTCTTATTGATAATACTAACTTATAGTAAAACAATTGAATTATAAATATATTATTGCAAGTCTAATTTGAAATTTTTTAAACTAGAGGACAGGAAGAAAAATCTTCCTGTCTTTTTATACTATTTTCTTTTATATCCAATCACAAATGATGATATAATTGAGATAGTAAAGGAGTGAAATCTGTGGCTAAAAAAGTTAGAATAGGAGACAAACTGGTTGAAAAAGGATACATAACAGAAGACCAGCTTAAATGGGCATTATCAGAGCAAAAAAACAGTGGAAAAAGACTAGGAGAATTTCTAGTACAAGAAGGTCTTATAGATAGTAACTTATTAATAAGTGTATTAAAAGAACTTTTGGATATAGAAAGTGTATTTTTAGAAGGAACAGAAATAGATACATTAGCTACAAAAATGGTTCCAGAAAATATATGCAAAAGATATGCAATATTTCCATTCAAAATCGATGGAGACAAGATATGTCTAGCCATGTCAGACCCACAAGATAGAGAAGCAGTTCAAGATGTAAGACGTATGTCAGGGAAAGATGTAGAAATATTTATATCGAGTGCAGAAGATATAAACAAAGCAATAGGTCATGCTTATGCTCATTCAGAAATAAATAAGGCAATGACTGAGTACAACAAGAATAGAACTGGTGGAGTAAGAGAAACAGTAATACTTGAAGAAGATGTAAACGCAGCTCCAATAGTAAGATTAGTAAATAACATACTAGAAAATGCTGTGAGAATGGAAGCAAGTGATATACATATAGAACAAAGCGAAAATTACATGCGTGTTAGATTTAGAATAGATGGTATGCTAAGGGAATATATGAGAATGAACTCAGCACCATACAAAGCAGTAGTAAGTCGTATCAAAATAATGTCAGATATAAATATATCTGAAAAGAGAATCCCACAAGATGGCAGAATATATTTAAAAGTAGATAACAAACCTATAGATTTTAGGGTTTCTACAATGCCAACTAATAGGGATGAAAAAATAGCCATGAGGGTTCTTGATAAGAGTAATTTTATGGTTAGTAAAGAAGTACTAGGAATAGATGAACATGGCTCTAAGATATATGACGAGTTGATAAACACTCCTTATGGGCTTATATTGGTAGTTGGTCCTACTGGAAGTGGAAAGACAACTACATTATATTCAATGTTAAATCAATTAAATACAGAAAATAGGAACCTCCTAACTATAGAAGACCCTATAGAGTATGAACTACCTGGCGTAAATCAATCTCAAATAAATGAAAAAGCAGGTCTTACCTTTGCCAGTGGACTTAGAGCTTTTATGCGTCAAGACCCAGATATAATAATGGTTGGGGAGATAAGGGATACTGAAACTGCGGAAATAGCAATAAGAGCTTCTCTTACAGGACATTTAGTTTTAAGCACATTACATGCAAATACAGCAGTTGGAGCAATTTCTCGTCTTTTAGATATGGATGTAGAAAGTTTTTTGATAACTTCATCTGTTTTAGGGGTAATATCTCAAAGACTTACAAGAAAAATTTGTGAGCATTGTAGGGTTTCATATGAAGCAGATATCGGAGAAAAAAAGGCTCTTGGTATTGATATAAATGAATCAGTAACTATTTATAAAGGAGAAGGATGTGAAAGATGCAATAATACAGGATATAAGGGGCGTCTAGGTATATTTGAAATGCTTGAAATAACACCAGAAATAAAAGAGTTAATAGATTCATCTGCCAATCAAAGAGAAATTTTAAAGGTAGCTAGACAACAAGGTATGATTAGTCTAAAAGAGGATATAGTTAAAAAGGTTTTAAATGGAAAGACAACAGTAGAAGAAATGATTAGAATAATTTTGATGACTGATTAAAGGATGATATTATGAAAAGTTTTAAGTATACAGTGATAAAAGAGGATGGAAAAAAGCAAACTGATGTGATTGAAGCTAATGATTTTAATGAAGCTAGAAATCTACTTAGAAAAAGAAATCTTAGAGTTCTCGAAATTAAAGAAAGTAAAAGTAAAAATATAAGTGTCTTTAGTAGAAAGAGAAAAAAAGACTTAGGAGCTGACCAGATAAGCCACTTTTGTAGACAGTTTGCTATTATAGTATCTTCGGGTATAAATAGTATTTCAGGCCTAGAAACATTAGCCAGAAGGTCAACTAATGTTACCTTGAGAGAAGAAATTAATCGTATAGTGGCAGAAATAAAAATAGGTTCTACTATTGCAGATTCAATGCTTTCATCAAAATCAAAGTTTCCAAAATTACTTGGGGCTATGGTAGCTACGGGTGAGGCCACAGGTAAATTAGATGAAGTACTAAAAAGTATGGCTTCATTTTACTCAAGTGAACATAGAATTAAGCAAAAGCTTAGAAATGCAGCAACATATCCATTAATAGTTTTAATTTCTTCATTTATAATGATTTTTATATTTACAGCATTTATGGTGCCTAAGATGGTTAATTCAATTACAACAGTAGGTGCAACCCTTCCCCTTATAACAAGAATTGTTATGGGGTTTGGTATGTTTATGAAGAAGTTTTGGATAATAGTACTTCTAGCTATTATACTGTCCATTTACCAATTTAAGAAATATTTAAAAACACCAATTGGTAGAGCACATAAAGATAGAGTCATAAATAAGATACCTATTTTAGGAAAAGGAATAAACTGTATGGTGGCTACACGTTTTTCAAGAGCATTGTATCTATTTGTATCAACAGGGTACCCATTAGTTCAGGGACTTGATTATATTATAGATAGTGTAAATAATACCATGGCAGAAAAGATTTTGTCATCAGCTAAAGATGGAATAACAAGAGGTGAGGGCTTAGCAGAAAACTTAGAGAGATATACCTATTTTGATTCTGTATTAGTGCAGATGATAGCTATAGGAGAGCAGACAGGGGAGTTAGAGAATATAAGCAGACAGATGGCCGAATTCTATGAGTATGAATCCGAAATTTATTTAAATAGGATGGCATCAATGATAGAACCTGTTTTAATAATTGCAGTTGGTATTATAGTTGCGGTACTGGTTGTATCAATATTTATGCCAATGCTTAGTATATATGATGCTATGTAGGAGGGAAAGGACAAATGAACAAGGTTTATGTATCATATTATGGCGATTCTATTTCCATAGTTGAGGGCAGATATAAACATGATAAAGATAAGTTTTATATAAAAAATTTTAATGCGTTTTCAATAGAGGATATTGCACAAGATTTTTCTAAGGAAAAGTATGCTCTATTGAGATACGCATTAGAAAATATTAAGTTAAAATCAAGACATGTAGTTTTTTGTTTAAATACAAGAGATGTAATTCTAAAACCCCAAAAACTCCCTAAGATGGATAAAAAGGATTTAGATGGATTTATGAAGCTAGAAATGGATGAGATGATGGCTTTGGAATCAGATGAATATGTGTTTTCATATGAAGTATCTAGTGAAACATCAGATAGTTCAACTGGTGAGGAGTCAAGTCTAAATCTTATCATTGGAGCTATAAAAAAGGAAGAAATAAATGCAATTGTAGAGATAATGCATGAGTTCGATTTAATATTGGATAGAATAGACACATTATCAACAGCTTATTTAAGAATTCTTAAAAATTTGGATTACAACGATATAATGGTAACTAACATAAGTGACAATAGTACAATTATAAATATATATAAGAAAGATACTTTATTTATTAGTGATAATATACCGATAAGAATAACTGCAAAAGATATGGAAATGCAATTATTAAATGTAGTAGAAGAATCAAAAGGTCTTATGAATTACTATTCGTCAAGAAACTTTGGTAAGGTTACAGATACCATATTAATATTAGGAAAAAGATATTCAAATAAATTGATTTATGAGGCTTTTAGTTCTGCATTTTCAAATTATGTTTCTCAAGGTCTTACTGAAATAATGGATATATCTGATATGATAACTGGAGATATAGACGAAGATGATATAAATTCAATTGTAGAGCTTCTAGGAAGTATGATAGAACCTAAAGGTAAAAAGGATTTTGAAAATATAAATTTTTTACCAATGGATATACTCAAAAAACAGATGAAAGCCAAGCAAGTGAAAAACATACTAAAAATAGCACCAATAGTTATTTTAGTTCTTGCTATTCCATATTTATGTTTGATTTTTTCAAATAGCTTAGCTAATAAAGAGCTTGAAAATGTTAATGATGAAATAAGAAGTATTGAATCTGCATATTATCAGATTGGAAATATAGAAAAGATGATACAAAGCAAAACTGAAGAAATAAAAGTATATGATATGTTAATTGGGAAAAAGGTGAAGTGGGAAAATTTATTGGATGATATAGATAAAAATACTCCAAGTAGAGTTGAGCTAACAAGTTTATCAACTACTTACCAAAATCTTGGAACTACTAATAAAACTGAAAACTCAAATAATGATAAAGCTACTACAAATAAATCAAGTAATAATGAAACAAAATCAAACACAAAAAGCAATAGTGATGGAAATAAAACTAGTAGTGATTTAAGTGAAGAGAAGACTACAAATATATCAGAAGCATTAACTGGGGATAGTGAAACTAATGATACAGATACAGAGAAGGATGATAAGACACCATTATATGACAAGATACCAAATATCATAAACATAGAAGGAAATGCTAAAGATTCTTCTTATGTAGGTCAATTTTTATATAAACTAAAGGGATTGTATTATTTTAAGGATGTTAAATTACATAGCATAAAAAATAATGAAGAAGATTCTAATTATACATTTAACATGACATTATACCTGAAAGAAGGTGTATTAACTAATGAATAAAGATATATTTAAAAAAGATATAAAAGACATATTCAAAGTGGAGGTTACTCTAAAAGGAATTCTTATAAAAGTCATAATTTTATTAGCTATTTTATCATATGGCTACTTTGGGCTTTATCCTCAATACCAAAAATATGTTGCTACAAAAAATTCTGTAAAACAATCTACAGAAAAATTAAATACGTATAAAGAGAAAACAGCTCTTATGCCAAAATATGAAAAACAACTTAAGGAAATTGAAAGTGAACTTAAAGAAAAAAGTAAAAACCTTTTATATGATATGCAAGACGGTCTTTTTTTAATAGGTCTAGACAAAAAAATGAAAGCATACAATATAGACTTAACTAGTTACGATGTTGGAAACGTTAGAGAATATGAACATTTTTATGGTATATCAACAACAATAAGTGTTAGAGGTGATTATAGAAACGTCAAGAAATTAATGGCTTACTTAGAAGAACAAAAAAATGTTACTCAGATATTAGATTATACAATGACTTCATATATAGAGCCAGAAAAAGAAGAAAAAGAAACGACAACTAGTAAGGATTTAATTAAAAATGTGAACATAAATAAAGATACAAAAATATATTGGGTAGAAGGCGAAGATAGATGGCACTTATATAATGATTGTCCATTGATAAAAGAAGGAGAAATTCTAAAAAATGATAAGCTTTTAGATAGGTCTACTAGTTATCTATGTAATACTTGTGTACTTAGAGCAGCTACAGAGAAAGAAATACAAAAAGAAGTTGTAGCTCCAGAAGCAGAAGGTGTAGTGGATGCTACATTCAAATTTATAATGTACACTAAGGATAATACTACTATGATACTTGATACAGATAATCCATCTTCATGGAGACCAGGAAAATATAATCCATTTAAGTCTAGTGCAAAATAAAGCTAAATGGGCTTTAAAGATAGGTGATAAACTTGTACAAAAATAATGAAAAAGGTCTTACCTTATTAGAAATAATCGTAGCTGTATTTATATTGACTATAGTTTTAAGTATTTCTTATAAAGTGTTTAATGGTATAACATTAGCAGTAAAGAAACAACAAATCATTACAGATGCTCAAGTAAATGTTAATTTGATTAATAAGTATCTAAATAGGGATTTAGAAAACTGTAAAGAGGTAACCAAAGCTAGCTCAGGTAGTAATTATGAATATAATATAGAGACACCAGATAATATTGTAAGGTATGAAGTTTCTATAGAAACCAAAAATAATACAGGAGTATATTCTGTAACGAGAATTCAAGAAAATACTTCTGATGCTGATAATGCAGTTAGAGAAGAAATAATCTCTAATCAACCACTAGTTCAAAATAATAAAGAAATGAAGGAAACACCATTTAAAATAGAGAAGCAAACTGATAAATATATTTATACTGTAAGTATATACTATAATGAATCAACACAAGAAAGTCAGAAAGACAGTGATTTAAACAATAAGACTTATACATTTGATGTTATGTCTAGAATTGGGTAATAAGAATTTATTTAAAAATAAGTAGGTTGATAAAATATGGGTAAAAAGAGTAATGAAAAAGGATTTTCCTTAATTGAAGTGCTGGTAGCCCTGGCTATTATGGGAATTATATTATTTGCATTTTTTAACATTATCAATACTAATAACAAAGCTAACACTAAAAATGACACAGATATAAGTTCCTTAAACTATGTTCAAAGTGAAATAGAAAATCTGAGGGGAAAAATAAAGAGTGGAGAATTTGATTTTGATAGTTTAGATAAACAAGAAGATGGGAATGTTGTGTATGAAAAACTAATAGATAAGTCAAAAAAAGTAGTGTATGATAAAGTACTTAGTAAGGATGATGTGAGTCTATATGATACTCCATACGAAAAGAGTACAACTATAAAAGATAAAAATGGAGATTTAATTGACAAAGAAAGTATTGCAAATAAGATAAAGATTACTGTAGAAGATAAAAATGGTCAAATATATAAAATAACTGCAATTGGGAAAAGTATGAATGACTATTCAAGTAAAAAAGAAGTTAAAATTGTAACTGAAATATTTAAAGATAAATAATTTTACTTGGGGGTGAGATTTTGAGGAAGTGGAATAAATCTAAAAGTGAAAGAGGGGCAGCTTTAGTTTTAGTTTTGGTAGTGGTGGCATTGCTTTCTATTGTGGGATTGACATTTTCAAATCAGATAGCTAATAGAATAAAATCTACAAAGACTACTAATGAGGGTATACAAGCAAAGTATTTGGCAGAAACATGTGTGGAAAATAGTATTGATAAAACATATACAAAATTATATGATGAGCTTGAAAAAATAGATAATGAGTTTAAAAATGAAAATAAAGAAAAATCTATATCTAGGTCAACATTAAGGAATATATCAGAGACAGATATTAATAATCAAGATGATGAAAATCTTCCAAAAGAAAGATTAGGTTATATGAATAATATAAAGTCTTATTTAAGTAAGGCTTCTTCAGATTTAGAAAAAGCTAGTATAGAGTTAAAAAAATTACAGGATTTAAATATACTTGATGATAGAGATTTTGAAGAAGTAAATATAAATATTCTATCACATAGAGATTCTATATTAGCAATCTTGAAGAATTATACTTCTGGAGATATAAATAAAATAAGTGAAAGTGTTTTGGATGGAGATATAAATTCAACTACGATTACTGAAACAAAGTTAATAAATAATGATATTGTTTTAAAAATGTTCTTAGATGAAGGTAAAGTTGAAAAAGAACAATTAAATCCTACATTTTCATACACTTATAAGGCACTAGATAATATTTCCTTGGCAATGCAAAATATGATTGAGTATAGACATACATTTCATATTGATGACCCAAAAGTAGAGGTATCTGATGGAATTCCAAATTCTCAACAATATTATGACTTAATACAAAGTTCTATAATGAATAGTAAGAAATATAATTGGAAGGATACATGGGAGAAATTAGAAGTATTATTGAAAGATTTACCAAATCAAACTGAAGGATTTAATTCCTTAAGAGTTCATTTGAGAAATAATGTAAGAAAATTTGAACAGTTAAGTGATAATATATCTAATGGTAATAAAAATACGGCAGAAGCTTTTCTAGAATATAAAGATTTATTATATGAGATATCAGAACAATGCAATCAGTTAAAAAGTATGTCTTATGAGAAGATACCAGTTAGATATGACAATATGGCTTTGATAACAAACTTCAATTATATACAAAATGATCTTTTAGCAGAAATAAAGTGCAGACTGAAAGAATTAAAACCTCAAGAAGTTGATAAAACAGAAGACACTACTATAAAAATACCTTTTTACAAAGCTGACTATGATATGACAAAAGAAGATTGGCCAGAATTAAAAGAAAATGGCTCAGGGTCAGAATTGAGTTTAATAGTAACTGGGGATGAAGACGGAATAAAAGAGGTAGAAATTAAAGAAGGACAAGAAAAAATCCTCGGATTAGGTGTTGAAGAAAACTCAAATTCAAAATATGAAGTTGAGGCTAAAGTTAAATTTAATATAAATGTAGATTCAAATATATTAGATAATTATGATATAAAAGACAAAATTTCAATTAGCCATGACATAAGTTCATACAAAAAGGTAAACTAAACACAAAAATACAACTTAGTATAAACGAATAAGTAATAAATTAACTTTGTATATTTATTACTTAAAAATAAGTAAACTAATAAAAGATATGGAGATTAAATATTATGTATATTTATGATTTATTGGAGCAAGGTATAAGACTGAACGCATCAGACATACACATAACGGTTGGAACGAATCCTGTAGCTAGAGTAAAAGGCGGATTTGTAAAGCTAAGTGAGCAGATACTTACACCAGAAATAACAATGCAAATGGCAAAAGACATAGCAGGGGAATCTATGTTTAAAGTAATAGAAGAACATGGAGAAGCTGATTTTTCAGCTTCTCTAAAAACAGGTGAAAGATTTAGGGTAAACTCATATAGACAAAAAGGCGATTACGCAATAGCAATAAGAACTATAACAGCAGAGATACCAACTTTTGAGAAATTAGGTCTTCCAGAAAATATAAGGTCATTTACTGAAAGGCATAAAGGATTAGTTTTAGTTACAGGTCCAACAGGAAGTGGTAAAAGTACAACACTTGCAAGTATGATAAATATAATAAATGAAACACAGCAAAAACATATAATTACACTTGAGGACCCAATAGAATATGTACATCATCATAAACAAAGCTTGGTAAATCAAAGAGAAGTAGGAACTGATACAGAAAGTTTTCACTCAGCTCTTAGAGCTATCTTGCGTCAAGACCCAGATGTAATACTAATAGGAGAGATGAGAGACCCTGAGACTGTGTCAATAGCATTAACAGCAGCAGAAACAGGGCATTTGGTATTTTCAACACTACATACAGTTGGAGCAGCTAAGACAATAGATAGAATAGTTGATATGTTCCAACCATCTCAACAGCAACAAATAAAGACTCAGCTATCTACAGTTTGTGAAGGGGTAGTGTCACAACAATTACTTCCTACAGCTGATGAAAAAGGTAGAATAGCTGCTATTGAATTGATGTTTGCTACTCCAGCAATAAAAAACTTAATAAGAGAAGGAAAAACATATCAGATTCCAAACATGATACAGACTGGGGTTAAAGCAGGTATGAAGACTATGGACCAAGATTTAATGGAACTTTATAAAAACGGAAAGATTACAAAAGATATGGCACTTAGTAGATGTACTGACCAAGAGTTTATGACAAGGATGATAGGTGGAGTAAATTATAATGGACATTATAATCGTTAATTTATACGTATTTATAGTTGGATTAGTATTTGGAAGTTTCTTTAATGTTTGCATTTTTAGGATTCCAGAAGGTATATCTATTTCTAGACCTCCATCCCATTGTATGAGTTGTAACACTAGATTAAAGCCTATAGACTTAATACCAGTACTAAGCTATTTAATAAGTGGTAGAAAATGTAGATATTGTTGTGAGAAAATCTCTAGTAGATATGCTCTAGTAGAATTAATTACAGGAATTTTATTTTTAACAGTGTTTATGATATATGGAATATCTACAACAACCATTTATTATTTAGTTCTTGTGTCTTTACTGATTATAATAACATTTATAGATATTGACCACTTTATAATACCAGATAGAATACTGATTTTTGGAGCTATATTTGCTATAATTTTTAATCTCATTTTTAAAGAAATACCAATTAAGAATTCCATTATAGGAGCTTTTATCTGTGGAGGAAGCGTTTGGCTTATTGTGCTTCTTATTGAATTTATAGTAAAAAAAGAGTGTATGGGTGGAGGAGATATTAAACTATTTGCAATGATAGGTCTTTATATGGGTGTTAAAAATGGTCTTTTGACTGCCCTACTAAGCGTTTATGTAGGTGCAGCATATGGAATTTGTGTGATAATCTTAAGTAAGATAAAGAGAAAGAAATACAATTCTGTTATACCTTATGGTCCATTTATATCAATTGGAGCATTAATAACAATCTTATGTGGGAAACAGTTACTTGAACTTTATTTTTCTATGATTATGTAGAAAATAGTTAAACTTAATCAAGTTTTAATTTTTATAAAAATGAATTAAAGTATTCAATAAGGACAATATTATTATTAACCCTATTACTAACGTGCTGTAGACTATGGAGTATATAATAATAATTTCCTTATTTTTTGCGCATTTGATAAATAAATCTCTAGATATTTTTTGTGCTAGAGGAAAGAAAAATCTATATAATATGTTTTTTATTTACATAATAACTGTAGTTTTATCTGTATTAATATATCTAAAGTTTGGAATTAGTGTAGAATGTGTACAATATATGGTATTAATTCCATTTCTAATAATTATATCCATTATAGATTACTACACAATATATGTATATGATATAACAATAGTTAGTGGTATAATAGTTCAAGGTATAATTTTTTTGGTATTTTGCAATATTGTTAAGTTTGACTATATAAATCATATAATTGGACTAGCAATAGGCTTTGTTATACCTTATATTATTGCTAAATTAACAAAAGGATTAGGCTATGGAGATGTAGGTCTCTATAGCTTATGTTGCTTTGCATTGGGAAATAATTATGGTTTTTATGTGATAGTTTTATCATTTATTTTAGCGTTTTTGTTTTTTGTTGTTTTATACATAACTAAAATATTTAAAGGTATAAACATAAAAAGGCAGATTCCTTTTACACCTTTTATTTCCTTATCAACAATTATAATAATATTTACAGAGTATAATATATTTGATTTTTATTATAGTTTGTTATACAAATTTATATAACAGGAGGTAAGAAATGTACGTAGTAGTAGGGTTAGGTAATCCAGGAAAGAAATATGAGAAGACTAGACATAACGTTGGATTTGATGTTATAGATATTCTTGCAAAAGAATACAACATTAGTGTCACTAAAATAAAGCATAAAGCTTTAATTGGTGAAGGTAGAGTAGGTACTGAAAAAGTATTATTAGTAAAACCACAAACTTATATGAATTTAAGTGGAGAAACATTAATAGATATATATAAATATTATAAGGTTGATTTAAGTAATATAGTAGTAGTATACGATGATATAGACTTAGAGGTTGGAAAAATACGTATAAGAAAAAAGGGAAGTGGGGGAACACATAATGGTATGAAGTCTATAACTAAATGCCTAGGTTCAAATGATTTTCCAAGAGTAAGAGTAGGTGTATCTAAGCCAGCAATTGGGCAAGATTTAGCCGACTTTGTGCTTTCTAGATTTAGAAAAGAAGAATCTGATAATATAAATGAAGCACTAGAAAAAGCAGCATGTGCTATTGACTCAATAATAAGAGAAAATATAGATATGTCTATGAACAAATACAATGGATAGTGAGAGGGAGATTTAAATGAATGATGTTTTTTTATATCCTTTGCAAAATTCAAAAGAGTATAAAGATATAATAAACTGTATAAAAAATACAAAAGGTTCATTATTAGTTAATGGACTTTTACCAGTACAAAAACCTCATATATCTTATTCTATATTTAATGATTTATCACGACAAATGATTTTTATAACTAGTAGTGATTTAGAAGCTAAGAAAGTATATGAAGATTTAAGTTTTTATATTGAAGATAAAGTTGAATATTTAGGCTTTCAAGATATTTATTTTTATCACTTAGATGCAAAGGACAGAAACGAAGAGGCAAAAAAATTAAAGGTATTATTAAAACTGGCAAATAAAGAAAAAATAATCTTAGTAACTTCTATTGAAGCGGTTTTAAGAAAATACATACCAAAACAAGTTTTACTGGATAGTGTATCTCATTATAGGGTGGGAGACAGCTTAGATTTAGAAAAATTAACTGAAAAACTAGTTTCATTAGGATATGAAAGAGTTTCAAAAATAGAGGGGTTTGGTCAATTTAGTATAAGAGGTGGAATTATAGATGTATTTTCACTTGAATATACAAATCCAATTCGTATGGAATTATTTGATGATGAGATAGATTCCATACGAACTTTTGACGTATATTCGCAAAAATCAATTGATAAATTACAACAGTTTTCTATTACCCCATCCAGAGAATTTATTTATCCAGAGAAAACTACAGATGCATTAGTTAAACTAAAAAAAGAAACAACTAAGATTACTGATGAAGGTACATTTCAAAATATAGACTATATATCAAGCAAGACTTATTTTGAAGGAGTAGAAAACTATATAGATTATATTTATCCAGAAGAAAACAAAAGTATATTTACTTATCTAGCAGATGATGCAATAGTATTTATAAATGATATAACAAGACTTAAAGAGAGATGTGAAAATTATATAAATGAGTTTAGAGAAAATTATAAACTTAATCTTGAAAGAGGCTTGGCTATTAAAAACCAAGGAAAATTATTATATCATTATACAGACTTAGAATATCTAGTAAAAGACAAGTCTGTAGTTTTAAACTCACTATTGCCAAAGTCTATAAATAATTTTTCTATAAAATCTATAATCAACTTTGAAAGTAGAGAAGTTCCTACATTCAATGGAAAAGTAGATTTGTTAATTGAAGAATTAAATCGTCTGAAATACAATGGATACAAAATAATTTTAGCAACAAATACATTGGAAAGAGCAACTAAGTTGAGTAAAGATTTGTTGGATAAAGGCTTAGAAACAACTATTTCTAAAGATAGAGACCTTGAGATTAAATCCTCTCAAATTATAATTGTACCTGCACATATAAACAGTGGTTTCCAGTATAAATCCATAAAGTTTGCTGTTATAACAGATAATGAAATGATAGGTGTTTATAAAAGAGCATCTAAAGCGAGTAATAAAAAAGCTAAAAAAGGGAAAAAAATAGAATCCTTTTTAGATTTAAGTGTTGGTGATTATGTAGTACATGAAAATAGTGGTGTAGGTAGATACACAGGGATTGAACAGATTACAGTCAATGCTATTAAAAAAGATTACATGAAAATAGTTTATCAAGGTGGAGATAACCTATATGTACCAATAGACCAGATGGATAAAGTACAGAAATATATCGGTGCAGAGGTAGAAAAAGTTAAGTTAAATAAGCTTGGAACCAATGAATGGACAAAGGCAAAAGCAAAAGTCAAAAAAGAAATTGAGGACATGACAAAGGATTTAATTGAACTTTATGCAAAACGTGAAAAAATACAAGGATATAAGTTCTCAAAAGATACACCTTGGCAGGCAGAGTTTGAATCGTTGTTTCCATATCAAGAAACAGAAGACCAATTAAAAGCAATAGAAGAAACTAAAAAAGATATGGAATCAAGTAAGGTAATGGACAGACTTGTATGTGGAGATGTTGGTTATGGAAAAACAGAGGTAGCTATTAGAAGTATTTTCAAAGCTTGTATGGACCAAAAGCAAGTTGCTGTGCTAGTTCCAACAACCATATTAGCTCAACAGCATTATAATACATTTAAAGAAAGATTTGAAAATTATCCTTTAAGAGTTGAAGTTTTAAGCAGATTTAAAACTCCAAAACAACAAAAACAAATTATTGAAGATGCTAAAAAAGGATTAGTAGATATTTTGATTGGGACGCATAGAATAATATCCAAAGATATAAATTTACCAAACTTAGGTCTTGTAGTTATTGATGAGGAGCAAAGATTTGGGGTAAAACATAAGGAAGCTTTAAAGAAAATTAAATCTACAGTAGATGTACTTACACTTTCAGCAACGCCTATACCAAGAACCTTACATATGTCTCTAAGTGGAATAAGAGATATGAGTGTTATAGAAGAACCTCCACAAGAAAGACATCCTGTAATAACATATGTTACAGAGAGTAAGGAAAGTGTAATTCAAGATGAAATAGAGAGAGAATTAAGTAGAGGTGGACAGGTATTTTTCGTATACAATAGAGTTGAGCATATTGAAGAGATGGCAAGCATGATTCAAAAGCTCGTACCAGATGCTAGAGTAGCTGTTGCACATGGAAGAATGACTTCTAAATCATTAGAAAATATAATCCTAGGATTTTTAAATAAAGATTATGATGTACTAGTTTGTACTACAATAATCGAAACAGGTATGGACATATCCAATGCAAATACAATGATTATATATGATGCAGATAAAATGGGATTAGCTCAACTTTACCAATTAAGAGGTAGGGTAGGCAGAAGCTCAAGACAAGGATATGCATATCTCTTATATGAAAAAGACAAAACTCTGAGTGAAATAGCTGAGAAACGATTAAAAGCTGTCAGAGAGTTTACAGAGTTTGGTTCAGGTTTTAAAATAGCAATGAGAGACCTTGAAATAAGAGGAGCTGGAAATATTTTAGGTTCTCAACAACATGGTCATATGGCGGTTATAGGTTATGATTTGTATGTTAAAATGCTTAATGATGCAATTAAAAAGGTTAAAGGTGAGCCTATTGTTGAAGAAATTGATGTTGAAATAGACTTAAGCGTAAATGCATACATTCCAGATAATTATATAAAAGATGAATTGATTAAAATTGAAATGTACAAAAAAATTGCTTCTATTGAAAACAAAGAGGATATGCTGGATATACAAGAAGAACTTGAGGACAGATTCTCTGATATACCTAAACCAGTTCAGACATTACTTACAATAGCTTATATAAAATCATTGTGTAAAATATTGAAAATAGAAAAAATAAGACAATTAAAAGATGAAATATTATTAGTTCCAATAACAAAGTATAGAACTAAACAGAAAATAGGTTATAATATAGTTACAGAATTAGAAGAATTATTAGAAAAAATGTGCAAGGCAAAATAACTTGTAAATTTAAGAAGGGATGTTTTAAATTTGAAAAAAGTAATAACGTTGGCAATAGCTATGATTTTGGTAGTATCTATGACTGCCTGTAGTTCTAGTAAAGGAGAAACTGTGGCGACAGTTGAAGGGTCAAAGATATCATCAGATGAATTTAAAAAGACTATAGCTCTTTATAAAGATTCTATGGAACAAACTTATGGAAAAGATATATGGGATAAGGAAGTTGAAAAAGGTGTAAAATATAAGGACAAGTTTAAGGATTTAATTCTTGACCAACTTATAACTACAGAAGTAATATATTCTCAAGCTAAAAAAGATAACTTACTTCCTAAAAAAGAAGATGTTGAGAAAAGTTTTAAAGATTTAAAAGATGCTATGAGCAAAGACGAAAAATATAAAGAACAACTTAAAAAACTAGGAATAGATGACGAATTTTTAAGAGACCAACAAGAGAAAGATTTAGCTATGCAAAATTATCAAAGTAGTTTTACTAAAAAGACTAAGATATCAGATGAAGAACTGAAAAAATATTATGATTCACATAAAGATGAATTTAAAAAAGATGAAGTAGAAGCTTCTCATATTTTATTGAAAACAGTAGATGATAACAACAAACCACTTTCAGATGATAAAAAAGCAGAAGCTAAGAAAAAGGCTGAAGAAGCTCTTAAAGAAGTTAAATCAGGTGAAGATTTTGCCAAAGTAGCAAAAAAATATTCACAAGACTCTACAGCAAGTGATGGTGGTAAATTAGGTTTCTTCTCAAGAGGTCAAATGGTTGCTGAGTTTGAAGAAGCTGCTTTTTCTATGAAAAAGGGTGAAGTATCTAATTTAGTTGAAACTCAATATGGATATCATATAATTAAAGTAACAGATAGAGTAAATGAGCAAACTTCATTTGAAGATGCAAAAGAAACTATAAAAGACCAATTATTAAAAAATAAGTATCAAGAGCAAATAGAAAAATTAACTAAAGAAGCTAAAGTAGAAAAAGATGAAAAAGTAATAGATAAAATCACAATCTAAAAACTAAAAAAAGAGTAATATGCTTAAAAAAGCTATATCTAGATAAGATATAGCTTTTTTTGTATATTTTTCTTAACAATGGTAAAAATAAACTTAAAGTAATTTATGGAGGGATTAAAAAATATGAAAGCAACAGGCATAGTTAGAAGAATAGATGATCTTGGAAGGGTAGTTATACCAAAAGAGATAAGAAAGACATTAAGAATTAGAGAAGGAGACCCTTTAGAGATATTCACAGCAAAAGATGGAGAAGTCATACTTAAAAAATACTCTCCAATAGGGGAATTAAATGAATTCTCTCAAGAATATGCTGAAACATTAGCTGAAGTACTAGGATATGGTGTATTGATAACAGACTTAGATTCTATAATAGCTGTATCTAAACTTCCTAAAAAAGATTATAAAGACAAAAGTATAAGTGATGAGTTAGAAGCAATAATAAGTGAAAGAACAGTAAAATATTCAAAAGATAAAAATATTTTACCTTTATTTAAAGAAGACCAAAAAGAATACACTAGCCAAGTTATAATGCCTATAATTAGTGCATCTGGAGACTGTATAGGTTCAATTGTAGTCGTTTCAAAAGATAAAGATACAATTGCAGAGAGTGAAGAAAAATCTTTAAAAATAGCTGCTAACTTTTTAGGAAAACAAGTTCAATAATTTTATCATAAAGACCTTTTAAATGAAGGTCTTTTGAAGTTTTTGTGTAAAATATTGAATATAGCATTAAAAATATGGTATATTAAAGTTTGTTATATAAACAGTATGGAGGTTATGTTATGAACAATAACAAAAATAAAGACTCTTTTTTAAAAGGAGCCCTTATACTTGGACTAGCGGGTGTAATCGTAAAAATAATGGGAGGATTTTTTAGAATTCCTCTTGGTAACATGATTGGTTCAGAAGGAATGGGATACTATCAGGCTGCTTATCCTGTGTATACTCTATTTTTAACATTAGCTACTGCTGGATTCCCAACAGCTGTGGCAAAGTTGGTTTCAGAAAAAGTTGCTGTTGGAAATTTTAAAGGTGCAAATAAGATATTTAAAGTATCACATACAGTTTTATTTATTACTGGAATAATATCATTTTGTATATTATTTTTTGGTGCTGACTACATAGTAACAAACGTAATGAAAAATCCAGGTGCATTATACTCTATGAAAGCTATTGCTCCAGCATTATTATTTGTTCCTGCAATGTCTGCATATAGAGGATATTTTCAAGGGAGACAGGATATGACTAAGATTGCTGTGTCTCAAGTTGCAGAGCAATTTTTTAGAGTTGTATTAGGTCTTACTTTGGCTTATTTACTTATGAAAAGTCTAGGTCAAACTTTTGGGGCGGCTGGTGCTATATCAGGAGCTACAATAGGTTCAGTAGCATCTATGATTTATTTGATGTTTGCTTATATGCTAGGGAGAAAAGAGCGTAGAGCAGAGATAGATGCAAGTCAAAGATTTAAAGATGAGAGAGTTTCTTATATTTTTAAAAAGCTTTTAACTGTTGCTATTCCTATAACAATAGGAGCATCAGTAATGCCACTTGTGAATATGATAGATAATGTTATCGTGATAAGAAGACTTATGGAAGCAGGCTATACATACAAAGTAGCGAACTCAATGTTTGGTCAGTTGACAGGTATGGCAATGGCCACAATAAATTTACCAGCAGTTATAACAACTGCAATGAGTATGAGCTTAGTTCCAGCAATTTCTAAAGCATATGCATTAGGAAACAAGACAAAAGCTAGAAAAGATACTAAGAGTGCAGTTAAGGTAACTCTACTTATAGTATTACCTTGTGCGTTTGGTATGGCTTCTTTAGCAATACCAATAATGGGTCTTTTGTTTCCACATGAACCATCTTCTGTAGGAACTATTTTATTTACTCTTACTCCATGTGTATTATTTTTAGGATTAATACAAACATTAACTGGTATAATTCAAGGTATGGGAAAACCAATAGTACCTGTAATTGCCTTATGTGCTGGTATGTTATGTAAGATTGTGATAAGTTATACTTTAACAGGAATACCAGATATTAATGTATTAGGCTCTGCATTTGGTACAGTTACAGCATACTTTGTTGCAGCTATGATTAACTTGTTATACGTTAAAAAGCATATGAATGTAAGCTTCCCTAAAAAAGAATTTATAATAAAGCCATTTATAACAGTTTTGACAATGTTTATAATGGTTAAATTGAGTTATGGAGCTTTAGTTGGATTCTTGGGAAATAGTATATCTACAATAATTGCAATATGTGTTGGTGGAATTGTATATGTAGTAGTTATACTTGGAATAGGTGGAATTAAAAAAGAAGAGATTTTGACTATGCCAAAAGGTGATAAATTATATAAATTGTTAAAAAAAGTTAAGCTTATAAGATAATATAGGAATATATATGCAAATAAAGGAAATACTATACAAATAGTAAAGCTCCTTATTTGTATAAGAATATAAAAATAAAGTGAAATTTGCTAATAGGAGTGATGTTATGGGTAAGATAAGTATTGTAGGTCTTGGACCAGGAGATTATTCTCTTATAAGCCAAGGTGCGTTAGAATCTTTAAGAAATAGCCCAAGAGTTTTTTTTAGAACAGAGAAACATCCAATAATTGATAAACTTAAAGAAACTATACAATACACTTCATTAGACTATTTTTATGAAAATGAAGAAAATTTTGAAAATGTTTATTTAAAAATATCTGAGTTTATCATAGAAGAATCTACAAAGGGTGATTTAATATATGCTGTTCCTGGTCATCCAAGAGTCGCAGAAAAGACTGTAAGTATAATAGAAAGAATAGCCAATGAAAAGCACATAACAGTAGAAATATTGCCTTCTATGAGCTTTGTAGACGCTATGTTTAACTATTTGGCTATAGACCCATCTGAGGGATTTAAATTGATAGATGCTTTTGAAATAGAAAATTCATATATAGATTTGAATACTAGTATGATAATAACTCAAGTATATGATAAATTTATAGCATCTAATGTAAAGTTAAAGCTTATGGAATATTATGACTATAATCAAGAAGTATGTATAGTAAATGGAGCAGGTGTCAAAGATTTAGAAAGTAAAAAGTTTATAAAACTGTGCGAATTGGACAGAAATGAAAACTTTTTTGACTATTTAACTAGCTTATATATACCCAAAAGTTCTAAAAAGATGTATAATACAGTACATGACTTAGAAATAATAGTTAATACACTTAGAAGTCCATCTGGATGTGAATGGGATAAAAAACAGACACATCAATCATTAAAAAATTCTGTTATAGAGGAATCATATGAACTTTGTAATGCAATCGACAATAATGATATAGATGAAATGGTAGAAGAACTAGGAGATGTTCTTTTACAAGTTATATTCCATTGCCAGATAGGAAATGAGGAAGGCTACTTTGATTTAAAAGAAGTAGTAAATGGAATATGTAAAAAATTAATTAATAGACATCCTCATATATTTAGTGGTGTAAAACTAGATATGTCTAAGTTTGAAAAAACTTGGGAAGAATTAAAGAAAGAAGAGAAGGGCGAAAGCACTATAACAGATAGCCTTAGAAGGATACCAAAGCATTTACCAGCTCTTATGAAGGCTAGTAAAGTTCAACATAAAGCAGCCCTTGTTGGCTTTGATTGGGACAATGTAGAAGATGTATTTAAAAAAATTGAAGAAGAATATCAGGAATTACTTGACGAACACAGGGTCGGGAATATAAAATACATAAAGGAAGAACTAGGCGATTTATTATTTTCGATAGTAAATCTAGCTAGATTTTTAGACATAGACTCAGGAGAAGCCTTGAACTGTACTACCGATAAATTCATAAATAGATTTGAGTTTGTGGAGAAAAGTGCAATGAATTTAAATAAAAAATTAGAAGACATGACACTTGAAGAGATGGATGAATTTTGGAATCAGGCTAAAAAACAATAAAATTGTGGAAGGAAATTTGTCAAAAATCTAGAACTTTTATCACAAAGATAGAAGTCTATATTATAAACATTTTTAGGAGGTAAATATCGTGAATAAAGCTGAATTAGTATCAAAGATGGCAGAAAAAAGTGGATTAACAAAGAAGGAAGCAGAGGCTGCATTAAACGCATTTATGAGTTCTGTTCAAGATGCACTAGTAAATAACGAAAAAGTTCAATTAGTTGGATTTGGAACATTTGAGACAAGAGAAAGAGCTGCTAGACAAGGAAGAAATCCAAGAGATCCAGAGCAAGTTATAGATATACCAGCTTCTAAAGCACCAGTTTTCAAAGCTGGAAAAGGATTAAAGGATATAATAAATGGATAATTAGAAATCTTGTGAAAAAGTGTGGATAAATTTGCCACACTTTTTCTATAGAACTAAGGAAGGTGATAATTATGAGATTAGATAAGTTTTTAAAGGTATCTAGGATTATAAAGAGAAGAACTGTTGCTAAGGATGCATGTGATAAGGGAATTGTCACTATAAATGGAAAAGTTGCTAAATCCTCTTCAGAAGTGAATATTGGAGACACCTTAGAAATACAATTTGGAGAGAAAAAGATGAGGCTTAAGATAAATGAAGTAAAAGAGCATGTGCTAAAAAATGATGCAAAAGAAATGTACGAAATTTTAGAATAAAATTGATAGTCCTCTAGTATATTAATAGTAGTATTAGTGAAATATTTACTGGGGGGATATTATGGAACAGAACATAACTTTGAAAGATAGATCAAAGCTGGTTATTTCAGGAGTCGAGCACATATATTCTTTTAATGACAAAAGAGTTGAGCTTAAAACTTCTGTAGGCGAGATGGTAATTGAAGGCGAGAACCTAGATATGAGCAAGCTAAGTATAGACGAAAATATAATTAGCATAGATGGAACTATAAATTCTATGGTGTATGCAAAGCCTAAAAAGCCACAAGAGAGTTTCTTGAAAAAGGTATTTAGATAAATGATACCTTTCACTCAAGATGTAAGCATTTTTTATGCTACTATTTATGGTGGAATACTTATAGGAGTATTGTTTGATTTTTATAGAGGTCTAAGAGGAAACTTTAAATTTATCAATTATTTCGCGATAATCTTTGATGTATTATTTTGGTTTCTAGCAACAGCTATAATATTTGTAACAATAAACCTTACAGAATTTTTTGATTTAAGATATTACCATTTTGTGGCTTTGTTTATTGGTTTTATTTTATACTATAACACCATAAGTAAAATTGTTTTATCAATTATCAATAAAATAATCTGTTTTGTGAGGAATTTTTTAAAAAAAGTTGTACAATACATAGTCAGTTTTTTAAATAATTTGTATTACGTTATAATCTATTCACTACACCTACTATTTGATATTATATTTTATATACCTAATATATTTATAGCAACAAAGAAAAGTATAAAAAGAAAATCAAATAAAAAGTTAAAGAGCAAGAAAAAATCAAAACATAAGAAGAAAAAAAATAAAACCAAAAAAAGGGTGTAGGGAAAATGAACTTAAGAAAAAAATTTTCAGGACAAATTATTGTTGTCAGTTTATTTTTAGGAATATCACTTTTTAGTATGATGACAGGGTTTGTATTTGAGTACACAAAAGCCAAAGAGTATAAAAAAGAAATAGCAAGTCTAAATAAACAATTAAAAAAGACTGAAATACAAATAAACAGCTTAAAGAAAGATGAAAAATCATATGAAGGAGACTTAGAAGAGATAGCAAGAAAAAGATTAAATATGGTAAAGCCTAATGAAACCGTTTATGTTGATATAAACCGTTGACTAAAACTTGCTAATAAGTTTACAGATGTATTGATTTTAAAATTTAAGATTTAATAAAAAAGTCATTCAGTTTAAGAATGGCTTTTTATTTTTATTGAGGAGGTATTTTATAATGAAAGTAGGAGCTATAGATATTGGGACAAACTCAATGAGATTATTGATAGCAGATTATAGAGATGGAAATCTCACAAACAGAAAAAAATTTGTTAATACAACTAGAATTGGTCATGGTGTAGATAGTAAAGGATATATAAAAGAAGATGCTATTCAAAGAAACATAGATGCCTTAAAAAAATTTTATGATAAGTGTAATGATGAAAAGTGTGAAAAAGTATACTGTATGGGAACATCTGCCCTTAGAGATAGTAAAAATGGAGATTACTTTGTTAAACTAGCAAAAGAAGAAACTGGGATAGATGTTGATATAGTTACAGGAATAGAAGAATCAAATCTAGGATTTAAGGGTGTCTTAGAAGGCATACAAGGTGATGACAATATTATTGTTATAGATATTGGAGGAGGTTCAACAGAATTTATTATAGGCGACTCAGATGGAATTAAATTTAATAAAAGCGAAAATGTAGGTGCTCTTAGAATGACAGAGAGATTTTTAAAGCATGATATTATTGAAGATGAAGAGTTTGAAAATATGAGTTCATTTATATATAACGAGATTAATGAAACTTTAAATTATATAAAAGGAAGAGGATTAAAAACTCTTATAGGCATAGGTGGAACGATTACATCATTATCAGCAATGAATCAAGAATTAGAGGTCTACTCTATGGAAAAAATACATAATAGTAAAATACACAAAAAAGAAATAGAAGAAATTCTACAAAAATTAATAAACATGACATTAAGTGATAAAAAGAACTTAAAAGGCCTACAAGAAAAACGTGCGGATATTATAACTGCTGGTGTAAAAATATTGAATATAATAATGGAAAAATTAGAAATAGAAGAAATAACCGTAAGTGAATACGATAATTTGGAAGGCTTAATATGTCAAAAGTCAAAAAAAATGTATTAATATTTTTTGATTTTTAAAACCGATTATGACAAAAAAAATTACTCCTCTTTGTTACAATTCTTAATATAAACAAAAGAGGAGGTTTTTTTATGCAAAGAAGTGTAGCAGTTGTGGAGAGTAAGACTGTAAAACCAAATGTCATAAAATTAATAAGCGGATATATTGATTTTACTACGGTGGCATTCGCCGTAATGGGATTTTTACTTAGTAGGTCTATTATAGTAGACTCTGTAGCTCCTTTAGGAATTGCCTTTTTTATATGTGCATCAAAGATTGACAAGTACAAGATACCTGTATTCATATCAACATTATTAGGAATATTGTTATCATCTAATGATTTTGGAAATGTAGCAAAATATGCTGTGTGCCTTACAATATTTATGGCAGTGAATAAAAAATTAAAATTATCAGATTCAATTGCTAAGGTGGCATTTATAAGTGCAATGATATTACTTCCAATTTCCATGGGACAAGCTTTCTTTTCAAATAGGTATATGTATAATCTTCTTATAGCAGGTGTAGAAGCAATAATAATGTTTATATCTGTATATGTATTTTCTTATGGGATAGGTTTGATGGCCAATGTCAACAATAGGATGTCCGTACGTACAGAAGAAGCTATATCAATAAGTTTACTGCTAACCTTTAGCATAATGGGAATAGGTGATATATCCTTGTTTGGAATATCGATAAGGACTATTTTGTCCACCGTATTGATATTACTGACCTCAATAGTAGGAGGAGCTACGATGGGAGCATCTAGTGGTGTAATTATTGGCGTAGCATCCATTTTAAATAACATAACATCAGCCATTTATATGGGTATATATTCTTTTTCAGGATTAATAAGTGGCGCATTTAATAAAATAAATAAATATTTCTGTATATTAGGATATATTCTAAGTTGGACAATAATATACCTATATACTTCTGGTATTACTTCTAATATGATGCAATTAAGAGATATATTGTTGGGCTGTTTAATAGTTATAGTGTTACCAGAGAAGTTGTTTAGTAAGATTGAGAAATTAATAAAAAGTAATGTAGCTTCAAATGAAATCGTATACGATTATATTATGAGAAGTAAGAACTTAACTAATAGTCGATTAAATAGTATTTATAAAACTTACGATGACCTTGCAGATACATTTGATAAGATAAGAGAAAAAGATAAGGTACTAGACCAAAGAGATATAGCAAATGTAATAGATATGATTCATAATGATGAATGTAAAAGTTGTAGTATGAGAAGAATGTGTTGGGAATCAAGATTTAATCATACATACACTATGATATATAACATTCTTGAAAAAATTGAAGAGAAAGGGGAGTTAAATCTAAACGATATACCTAAAAACTTTAGAAAGGAATGTATGAAACCAGAGTCAATAGTGAAAATATCAAATCACTATTACAAAATGTTTGTATTAGATTATGATTGGAGTGTGAAGTTTTCAGAAAGTAGAAAATTAATAGCAAATCAAATAAGAAGTATTTCAAAATCAATTAAATCATTGTCTCAAGATTTAGAGAGCGATATAATGCTGGATATAGAAAAAGAAAAAAATATATATGAGCAATTAGAGAGATATGACATAACCGTTGATAAAGTAAGTTACTTAACGAAAAGTAACAGTGAATTTGAAATATCTATAGAAAAGAAAACTTGTCATGATGGTTGTATGTGTGAAGATAAAATTGTAAACATAATTTCAGACCTAGTAGGTGAAAATATGTCTGTTAGAAAAATAGGGTGCCATTGTTTAGGAGGTAAATGTAAGGCAACATTCGTTAAATCTCAGAAATATAAGGCTGTTACAGAAGTTTCAGCCATGTCAAGGGATGGGCATATTCTTTGTGGAGACAATTACACATATATGGAGATAAATGATGGTAAATATATGATGGCTATAAGTGATGGTATGGGAAAAGGTAAAAAAGCATATGAAGAATCCTCTGCCACTATTGATATATTAGAAAAAATGATAGATGCAAAAATTAAAGACGAAATAGTTATAGATACTATAAATAATATGTTGCTATTAAAGTCTTCAGAGGAGATGTTTTCAACCTTAGATTTAGGAATTTTAGATTTAAAACGAGGTTGTTTAGAAACTATAAAGATGGGAGCGTGTTCTACCTATATAAAAAGAGGTGATGGAGAAGTCGATTTAATATCATCATCATCATTACCTGTGGGTATATTATCTGATGTAAAAATTGATAGAAAAAATGTAAAAGTTAAGGAGGGAGACTATGTCATAATGGTTTCTGATGGAATTGTAGATGCAGGAAGAAATAACAATTTGGGAGATAATTGGTTAATATACTTCTTAAAGAATATAGAGACTACAAATCCAAAAGAAATTTCAAATTTAATCTTAGATAGAGCATTAGAGTTACAAGCGTTACAAATCGAAGATGATATGACTGCTTTAGTTACGAAGATATGTACAAAATAAAGTTTATAAAATTCTGTGCATAATATGTGGATAACTTGTGTATAATATGTTAATAGACTTTTGAAAAAAGTATAGTTATTAACAAAAAAAACATATAAATCAACAAAATTTGTTGATAAGTATGGCATAAATGTTAATAAAATGTAAAAAAAGAAAAAACAAAAGCTATTATCAAAAGAGATTCATGTTGAAATAACTAAATTTCTAGGTAAACAAAGCCTGTGAATATGTTGATTATTATGTGGATAACTATTAATTCGATATTTATTTATATAGTATGAATAATTGAATAATATATCTAAAAAAAGCCATCCTATTATTAAGTAAATTTATTGAAAGGATGGCTTTTTATGAATAGAAAATTGTGCAAAGCAATAATACCTTTATTTATTTCTATTTTTTGCATGTTAATAATAAGTATAAAAGCTGACCAAGGATATCAAAAGAATAATGATAGAGCAGTTACTGTCATGAATAATGATACTGAAGATGATGCTGAAAAAAAACAAGAAATAGATTATGAAAAAACATGTTGGAACTTACAATCTTTGTTTAAAAGTGATGACCAATGGAAAAAAGAACTTAAGAGTTTTGATAAAGATACAAAAGAGTTAAAAAATTACATAGGTAAAGTAACAAAATCGCCAACACATTTGTCTTTTGCCTTAAATATCAAGGAAAAACTTGATATAAGATTAAATAGACTATCTGCCTATGTAAAATTAAAACAAGATACTAATAAAAATTCATATAAATACTTAGATATGAATGATATTATGGGTAAATCTTATGGAAACTACATGGGGATTTGTTCAGATTTAGAATTAGAGATATTAAAATTATCAAACAAAGATTATAAGAAAATTATTTCAAATAAAAATATAAATAGAAAATATGGTGCATATTTAAGAGATATAAGAAGAAACAAAGTGCATTATTTAGATGATAAGTCAGAAGACATCCTAAGCAAAGTGTCTTCTATAAGTAGTCTTCCAAGTCAAGTTTATGAATTGTTTAGAAATATGGATAGAAAAACTAATTTAACACCAGCTCAATATGCTAGTGAGCTAGAATCATCAGATAGAGAAAATAGAAAAAAAGCTTATCAAGATGAACTTATAACTTACAATGATAATCTAAATACAATTGCAGGCTTGATTACTGGTCAAGTTAAAAAGAACATTTTTTATTCTCAAGAGAGAGGATATGAGTCTTCGATAGAAATGTATTTGGAATCTGATAATGTAGATGAAAAAGTATACAATAATTTAATAAGAACTGTAAATGGGAACATGGACAGTTTACACAAATATATAGATTTAAGAAAAAAAGTCTTAAAATTAGATAAGGTCCATTCATATGATATGTTTGTGCCTATAGTTAAGGCTGTTGATAATAATATTAACTATGAGAAAGCGCAGAGTATAGTATATTCAGCGTTATCACCTCTAGGAAAAGAATATAATGATGTAGTCTATAAAGCTTTCAATGAAAAATGGGTAGATGTTTATTCACATGAAAATAAAGTGAGTGGTGGATATTGCTTATCTGTTTATGAAAATCATCCATATATACTTTTGAATTATAATAATTCATTAAGTTCAGTTTCAACATTATCTCATGAACTTGGTCATGCTGTATACGAATATTTAAGTTCTAAGAATCAAAATTATTTTAATTCAAATCCATCTATATTTACTCATGAGGTTGCATCTACAACTAATGAAGCTTTACTTTATGAAATGCTTATAAGAGAAGCCAAAGGTAATGATGAAAAAGCTTATTATATAACACAATATTTAGACTTGATAAAAGATACTCTTTATACACAAACAATGTATGCTGAATTTGAAAAGACTATACATGAGTTAGTTGAAAAAGAGAAAAGTGTAAATGCACTAGTACTAAATGATGTTTGGGGACAACTTCTTAAAAAATATTATGGACAAAGCTATGAATTAGACCAATTATCTAAGGTCGGATGGGCTAGAATCCCACACTTTTACAATAGTTTCTATGTCTATAAATATGCAACAGGTTGTAGTGCAGGAGTAAGTTTTGCCCAAGACATATTAAAAAATGGCTCAGACAACTATATAAATTTTCTTAAAAAAGGAAGCTCAGATTATCCAATAAACTTGTTAAAATCAAGTGGGATAAACTTAACTAATACAAAACCTATAGAAAATACAATTAAAAAATTTGACAGTTTAGTAGCAGAACTTGAAAAGCTATTATAAAAGATTATTATAATCCACATGGTAAATATATCGAATTAATGTTAAAATATACTAAAAGTTTAAAGTCCTATTGAAGATAGGACTTTTTATTTATTAATTAGTGGGAGATGATTCTATGCAAATTAAAGTTAAAAAAGCTGTAATACCAGCAGCAGGTTTAGGGACTAGGTTTTTGCCAGCTACTAAGGCGCAACCAAAAGAAATGTTACCAATAGTTGATAAGCCAACGCTACAATACATAATAGAAGAAGCTGTGGCCTCAGGAATAGAGGAAATACTAATAATAACTGGTAGAAATAAAAAATCTATTGAAGACCACTTTGATAAATCCGTAGAATTGGAACTTGACTTGGAGAAAAAAGGTAAAAAGGAATTGTTAGAGATAGTCCAAAATATATCTAACATGATTAACATACATTATATAAGACAGAAAGAGCCAAAAGGATTAGGAGATGCGATTTACTGTGCTAGACACTTTATAGGTGATGAACCTTTTGCAGTAATGTTAGGTGATGATATTGTAGATAATGATGTACCTTGTTTAAAGCAATTAACAGATGCATATGAAGAATATAGAACTACAATATTAGGAGTTCAAAAAGTGAATTCAGAAGATACTAATAAATATGGTATAATAGAGGCAAAAAATATAGAAGGTAGAGTTTATAAGGTAAAAGATATGGTAGAAAAGCCAGAGCCAGGAAAAGCTCCTTCAAATATTGCTATCTTAGGTAGATATATAATAACTCCTGAAATATTTGATATTCTTAAGGATTTACCACCAGGTAAAGGTGGAGAGGTGCAACTAACAGATGCTCTAAAAATATTGTCTAAAAAAGAAGCTATGTATGCATTCGATTTTGAAGGAAAGAGATATGATGTTGGTGATAAGTTAGGATTTTTAGAAGCTACTGTTGATTTTGCTCTAAAGAAAGAGGACCTTAAGAAAGATTTTATAAAGTATCTAAAACATGTATGTGACGAATTTGATAAAGATAAAAATGTGTTATACAATAGTACAGATGAAGAATTAGGTTTACCTGAGGTCTCTGATGTTAGAGAACTTGAAATTCAAAAATAATTAGTGAAAGGTGATGTACTGTGGCAAAATCAAGTCAGAAAAAAATTAATAGAATAATAGCTGTTGGGATTGTAGGAATTCTTGTGTTAACAAGTATAACAGCTGTTTTAAGCATGATTGCAACCATGTAATAGGACAAATAACTACAATGAATATACATAAATATAAAAACCATATATAACTTAATGTAGTTAAAAACTTACAATATTTTAGTTATATATGGTTTTTAGAATTTATAAATGTAAAAAAAAATTTTTATAATAGTTGCATATTTTAAGGGAAAATATTATTATAAGATATAAATATAGTGATAAATTTATAAAAATGTGCTAAGATTGGACTTGAAATACAATAATATAATAGATGATAGTGTTTTAAATTTTATTTATTGACCATAATGTATAAATAGTGATATTATTAGACTTAACTGTTTAAATAAAACTTTTCTTTTTCATGCCTTCAATTTCCAAAATAAGTATGTATATAAATGAATATATAGATGAGGAGGATTTTTTTGATTTTAGATGATAAAGTATTAGAAGGATTAGGTAGTAAAACCTTAGTTGAGCTACGAGAGATAGCGAAAGAATTAAAAATAAAATCAATTACTACATATAAGAAAAATGAGTTAATTGAGATTATAAATTCTAAAAGTAAAAATGAGGAAAAAATAAACGAAGAGATTAAAGAAAAAAATGAAGAGATTAAAGAAGACATAAAAAATAGAAAAGAAAATATAGAGCGTGAGAGTATAGAAAAAGAAGTTGAATATAAGAGCCCTACCAAATCATACAACAAGAAAGAAATAGATACTCAAAATATTTCCCAAAACCAAGAAAACAGAAATCAAAGAAACGATTATAATAAGACAACGAATGTAAATGATTGTAATAAGGCATCAAATATATCTAATAGAATGGTCAGAAATAATAATAAAAACTATTATATGCCTAAACAAGTCGATGAATCTAAAATAGTTGATGAATTTAACACATCAAAAGAAGATGAAGTAGTAGGTGTACTTGAAATTTTGCCAGATGGCTTTGGGTTTTTAAGAGGTTCAAATTATTTATCTACTGAAGGAGATGTTTACGTTTCGCCATCTCAAATAAGAAGATTTAATATGAAAACAGGAGATAAAATTAAAGGGATAACTAGACATCCAAAAAGTGGAGAGAAATTTAGAGCACTTTTATACGTTCAAAAAATAAATGATGAAAACCCTGATACAGCTATACAAAGAAATGCATTTGAGACATTAACACCAATATTCCCAGAAGAGCGACTTACACTGGAAACTAATAGAAATGAAATAGCTACAAGAATTATAGATTTAATTTCTCCTATAGGAAAAGGACAAAGGGGATTAATAGTGGCACCTCCAAAAGCTGGGAAAACAGTTCTTCTAAAAAGTGTTGCAAATAGCATAGCTAAAAATCATCCAAATGTTGAACTTATAGTACTTCTTATAGATGAAAGACCAGAAGAAGTTACTGACATGAAAGAATCTATTGAAGGAGATGTTATATACTCTACCTTTGACCAAGTATCAAGCCATCATGTTAAAGTTGCAGAGATGGTACTAAATAGAGCTCAAAGATTAGTTGAACATGGGAAAGATGTGGTAATCTTGCTAGATAGTATAACTAGATTAGCAAGAGCATATAACCTTACAATATCTCCTACAGGTAGAACTTTGTCTGGAGGTATTGACCCTGGTGCACTTCATGGACCTAAGAAGTTCTTTGGAGCAGCTAGAAACATTAGACAAGGTGGTTCTTTGACAATACTAGGAACAGCATTAGTCGAAACTGGTTCTAGGATGGACGATGTAATATTTGAGGAATTTAAAGGTACAGGAAATATGGAATTACACCTAGATAGAAAATTAGCTGAAAAAAGAATATTCCCTGCAATAGATATTTACAAATCTGGGACAAGAAGAGATGACTTATTGCTTGATGATGAAGAAAAGACAGCTCTTTGGAGATTAAGAAGAGAAATGAGTAATAATTCAGTAATGGAAATTACAGATAAAGTTATTGAGCTTATCAAAAGAACTAAAGACAATAAAGAGTTTGTAAAATCAATAAAGAATTTGTAAAGTTAGTAATATAAATGTAAATATAGATTATATAAAGTAATGGAAAAATCACTTGAATGGCATAATAAGTTGTGCTATAATAATGTAGTTGATAATGTAAAAAGAAAGTTAATATAATTAATTTTTTTAAATAAAGAGAAGAGGTGACTATAATGCAAAAGGAAATACAACCAAAATACAATCCAGTTGAAGTGCGTTGTGCTTGTGGGAACACATTTGCTGCTGGTTCAACTAAGGACGAAATAAAAGTTGAAATATGTTCAGAGTGCCATCCATTCTATACAGGAAAACAAAAGAACATAGAAAAAGGTGGAAGAATCGACAAATTCAAAAAAAGATTCAAAATGGATTAATTTTTATAAAAATGGAGTTGGAGGAAGCCAACTCCTATTTTATTACAAAAAAACATTCATATTCTACTTTAAATTGTCTTTTTGTATTATAATAATAAATATGTAAAATTGAGTATTCTAAATACAATAAAATGAGGTGAGTGGATGGCAAAACAAGCTGTAGGTGGGCAAGCTGTTATTGAAGGTGTAATGATGCAGTCAAAAGACAAAAGAGCAGTAGCTGTTAGAAAAAGTGACGGAGAAATAGCACTAAAAGAAGATAGAATAAAAAGTTGGGTAAGAGATAAGAATATAGATAAGATACCTTTTGTTAGAGGTTCTTTTGTTATGATAGATACAATGATTCAAGGTATAAAAAGTTTGAATTTTTCTTCAGAGTTTTTTATGGAAGAAGCTGAAGAAGATAAATTTGATTTATTTATAAAGAAAATCTTTAAAGATAAAGCGAATGATATCATTATAATATTTTCATTGGTCATAGCAATGCTACTTTCTGCTGGATTATTTATTTTCATACCTACATTAGTAGGAGGAGCTTTTTCTAAAGTAATGCCTAATGACTTTATGCTCAATTTAATAGAAGGTATTATAAGAATAGTTATATTATTTGCATATATAGTACTAATCTCACGAAGCAAGGATATAGAAAGAGTATTTCAATATCATGGTGCAGAACATAAATCTATATATTGCTATGAAAATGATTTAGAACTTACAGTAGAAAACGCTAGAAAATTTAAAAGGTTACATCCTAGATGTGGTACAAATTTTTTATTTATAGTTATGGCTGTATCAATAATATTATTTGCATTTTTTGGTTGGCCAAATCCAATTCTTAGAATATTTATGAGAATCATATGTGTGCCAATAGTAGCAGGTTTATCTTATGAGGTAATCAGGATTCTTGGAAAATATGATAATAGATTCACTAAAATTATTGCATATCCAGGGATGATGTTGCAATATTTTACAACAAAAGAGCCTGATGATGAGCAGCTAGAGGTAGCCTTAGAAGCATTAAAGGCAGTAGTAGATTAAAGAAAAGGATATTTATTATGACAATAAGAGATATAATTATTAAATATTCAGATACATTTAAAGATATAAGCGATACTCCAAGATTAGATACAGAGTTATTATTGCAAAAAGCTTTAGGTGATGTTGACAGGCTGTATATTCACTTAAATCTAAATAAAGAGTTAGCTCAAGAACAAGAAACAAAATTTATAGGCTTTGCACAAGAAAGATTAAATGGGAGACCAATAGCCTATATAGTTGAAAATAGAGAATTTATGGGATTAGATTTTTTTGTTAAGGAAGGTGTATTAATTCCAAGACCAGATACAGAAACATTGGTAGAAGAAATAATCGAAATGTGTAAAGGAAAAAGAGATGTAAGTATACTAGATATAGGTACTGGTTCTGGTGCTATTACAATCAGTTTAGCAAAATATATTGAAAATTCTAAAGTCATGTCTTTTGATGTATCAGAAATAGCTTTAGAAATAGCTAAAAAAAATTCTATTATAAATGGAGTTGATGAAAAGACAGAGTTCATTAATTCTGACTTATTTACAGCAATAAGTGATAGTGATATAAAATTTGATATCATAGTTTCAAATCCACCATATATTAAAAAACAAGATATAGAAACTTTACATACACAAGTAAAGGATTATGAGCCATATAATGCTCTTGAAGGTGGAGATGACGGATTAGATTTCTATAGAAAAATAACAGAGCAAGGTAAGAAATATCTAAATACATGTGGAATATTAGCATACGAAGTTGGTCATAATCAAGCTGAAGATGTTATTAATATTATGAAAAGTAATGGATATAAAAAAATATATACAAAGAAGGATATTCAAGGCATTGATAGAGTTGTTATAGGTTACAATATATGATATAATCAACAATTGATATGTTACATTTAATCGAGGTGAAAGTATGTTAAAAAAATTAGAGGTATTGGAAGATACATATAAAGACTTAAGTGAAAAAATAGGTGACCCTGATATAATAAATGATCAAAAAGTTTGGCAAAAGTATATAAAAGAACACGCTGACTTAGAGCCTATTGTTATGAAATACAGAGAGTATAAAAATGTTTTAGATAGTATAAAAGAATCAAAAGAAATTTTACAAGAAGAGTCAGATGAAGAATTAAGAGAATTAGCTAAAATGGAGTTAGCTGAGATGGAAGAAAAAGTAGAACCTCTAGAGGACGAAATAAAAATATTATTATTACCTAAAGACCCTAATGACGACAAGAACGTTATAGTTGAAATTAGAGGTGGAGCTGGAGGAGATGAAGCAGCTCTATTTGCAGGTGATTTATTTAGAATGTACTCAAGATATGCTGAGAGAAGAAGATGGAAAATAGAATTATTAAGTGCAAGTGATACTGGAGTTGGTGGATATAAAGAAGTATCTTTTATGATAAAAGGTAAAGGAGCATACTCAAGATTAAAGTATGAGTCTGGAGTTCATAGAGTTCAAAGAATACCATCAACTGAATCTGGTGGAAGAATACACACATCAACTTCTACTGTTGCTGTATTACCAGAAGTTGAAGATGTAGAAGTTGAAATAAATCCAAATGATTTAAGAATAGATGTTTTCCGTTCTTCAGGTAATGGAGGGCAAAGTGTCAACACTACTGACTCTGCAGTTAGGGTAACTCATATACCTACAGGTGAAGTAGTATCTTGTCAGGATGGAAAATCACAATTAAAAAATAAAGAGCAAGCTTTAAAAATATTAAAAGCTAGACTTTACGATAAAGCATTGGCAGAACAACACAAAGATATAGCAGCGGAAAGAAAGAGCCAGGTTGGAACAGGAGATAGGTCAGAAAGAATAAGAACATATAATTTCCCTCAAGGTAGAATAAGTGACCATAGAATAAATTTAACTTTATATAAGCTAGATGCGTTCTTAGATGGAGATATAGATGAAATGATAGATGCTTTAATTACTGTTGACCAAACAGAGAAAATGACTGCAATATAAGTAATGTTTTAAAGAAGCTGTTTCTTTCTAGAAATTATTTTCTATTTTGAAACAGCTATTTTGCATTTTAGGTCATGTTATCATATTCTACTGTATATAATTGTTATATACAAGTATAGGAGGGTTATATGATACTAAAAGTAACAATGATTGGGCTTTTGGCAGGTGTTATAGGGACAGGATTAGGAGGAGTAATATCGGCTATTTTTAAAAGAGAGGTTGATAAATATCTAAATTTCTTTATGGGATTATCTGGCGGAATAATGTTAGCTGTAGTGGTATTTGACTTGATGAAAGAATCAATGGACAAAATGGGTATACTCAATACAGTTATATTTACATTTGTTGGGGCTCTCATAACTATGTACATAAAAACAAAATTAGATGTGTCTGGAAGTATGACATCTGGGTATCTTATATTCATAAGTATATTACTACATAATTTACCAGAGGGGTTAGCAATAGGTTCTTCTTTCATGTCAACTGAAAGCTTAGGTATCACTCTTGCTATAGTTATAGGTCTACATAATATACCAGAAGGATTAGCTATGGCATTGGGTTTAGTTTGCAATAAAATGAAACTAGGCAAGGTAATTTTATTTACTTTGATAGCTGGACTACCTATGGGTCTAGGAAGTTTTTTAGGTGCTTATTTCGGAGGGGCATTTACGTCCCTTATAGGTGTATTTCTTGCTACAGCAGGAGGTACAATGATGTATGTTGTATTGGAAGAAATTTTCCCGCATTCAAAAAGTGTGTATTGTATAATTGGTTTTTTGGTAGGTACAATAATTGTAAACTATATATAAAATTAAAATGAAAGCAGGCATACAAAAGATGAAAACTATTATAAGTAGTATTGATATAAATAATATTGATTATGAAGAAATAAAAATACAAGCAAAACTTCTTAGAGAAGGTAAAACAGTTATCTTTCCAACTGAGACAGTATATGGGCTAGGTGCAAATGCATTAGATGAAAATGCAGTAAAAAAGATTTATGAAGCTAAAGGAAGACCTAGTGATAATCCGCTAATAGTTCATATATATGAAAAAGAAGAAGTATATGATTTAGCTAAAGATGTAAGTGATAAAGCTAAACTTGTTATAGAAAAGCTTTGGCCAGGGCCTATAACAATAATATTAAATAAGAAAGATATAATTCCATATAGAACTAGCGGGGGGCTTGATACAGTTGCAATAAGAATGCCTTCTAATGTTATTGCCAGGGCAATAATAAAAGAAGCTGGCGTACCTATTGCAGCTCCTTCTGCAAACATATCTGGTAGACCATCTCCAACAAAAGCAAAACATGTATATGAAGAAATGAATGGAAGAGTAGATGGAATAGTTTTGGGTGGAGATAGTAATTTTGGATTAGAGTCAACTGTATTAGATTTGACAGAAGAAACTCCAATGATATTGAGACCAGGAAGTATCACTAAAGAAGTTTTGGAAGAACTTCTTGGTGAAGTAAAGCTTGACCCATCATTAAGTAAAAAAGAAGACAATCAAAAAGCTAAAGCTCCTGGAATGAAGTATAAACACTATTCTCCAAATGCAGATGTATATATTATATCTGGAAAAAGAGAAAATGTAGCAACAAAGATTAATGATATGATAAAATCTAATAAAGAGAAAGGCCTAAAAACAGGCGTAATGTGTATTAGTAGAAATAGAGAGTTTTATGATGGAGAAGTAATAGATTTAGGAAGCACTCTTGAAGAAGTTGCCAGTAATCTGTTTGATGCTCTTATAGAAATGGATAAAAAGGGTATTGATGTCATATATTCAGAGGAGTTCCCTAAAACTGGCGTTGGACAAGCCATTATGAATAGATTACTTAAGTCAGCAGGATACAAAGTAATAAAGGCTTAAAAGGGAGTTGTAAAATATGAATATACTTATTGTATGTACAGGGAATACTTGTAGAAGCCCTATGGCTGAAGCTATATTAAAGAAGGCAATTGAAGAATCTGGAAGAAATATTGAAGAATATTGTATATCATCAGCAGGTATATCAACAGTAGATGGTATGAATGCTTCTAAACATTCTATAGAAGCAGTAAAAGAATTAGGTATAGACTTATCAAATCATAGAAGTAAAGTAATTACTAAGGAATTAATTGATAACTCAGATATAATACTAACAATGACTAAATCTCATAAAGAAATTTTAGTACAAGCAGTTCCAAAATGCAAAGAAAAAGTGTATACTTTTAAAGGGTTTGTAAATAAGAGTGAGTTAGATATATCTGACCCATTTGGTGGAAATTTAGATACTTATAAAGATACTATGAAAGAAATAATATATTCTGTCAACGAAATAGTAAAAAAAATATGAAGTGGAGGATAAACAAATGAAGATAGGATTAGGTTGTGACCATGGAGGATATAATTTAAAAAAAGAAATAATAAGCTATTTAGAAGGTAAAGGGATAGAATGTGTGGATTATGGAACTAATAATGCTACAGATTCTGTTGATTATCCTGTTTATGGAGAAGTAGTTGCAAATGCAGTTGTAGATAAAGAAGTAGATTATGGAATATTATGTTGTGGTACAGGTATAGGAATATCTTTAGCTGCAAATAAGGTTCCTGGAATAAGATGTGCAGTTGTATCAGATGTATTTTCTGCAAAAATGTCAAAAGCACATAATGATGCAAATATGTTGTCATTAGGTGAAAGAGTTTTAGGAAAAGGTCTAGCACTTGAAATAGTTGAGGCATGGATTAACACAGATTTTGAAGGTGATAGACATGCTAGAAGAGTAAATATGATTAAATCAATAGAAGAAAAACATAATAAATAATAAAAATTACAGTTTTATCAGGAGGAATTATCAAAATGAGTAAAGTGGTAGAGACAAACCATCCATTAATACAACATAAATTAACTTTAATGAGAGATAAAAATACTGGTTCTAAGGATTTTAGAGAACTTTTAACTGAGATTGCAATGTTAATGGGATATGAAATAACAAAAGATATACCATTAAAAGATGTAGAAATAGAAACTCCTATTCAAAAAACATCATCTAAAGTAGTTGCGGGTAAAAAATTAGCAATAATTCCAATTTTAAGAGCAGGTCTTGGGATGGTAGATGGATTAGTAAGTTTAATGCCAGCAGCAAAAGTTGGGCATGTGGGACTATATAGAGACCCAGAAACATTAAAACCAGTTGAATACTATTGTAAACTTCCTCAAGATATAGGAGAAAGAGATATAATAGTAGTTGACCCTATGCTTGCAACAGGAGGGTCTGCTGTAGCAGCCATAGATTTACTTAAATCTAAAGGAGCTAAAAGTATAAAATTAGCTAATTTAGTAGCTGCACCAGAAGGTATAGCAGAAGTACAAAAATATCATGATGATGTTGATATATATGTTGCATCAATTGATGAAAAATTGAATGAACATGGATATATAATTCCTGGTCTTGGTGATGCTGGAGATAGATTATTTGGAACTAAATAAAAATAAATAACCATAAATATTTCTCGGGGCCTTCTTATGTAATGTATAATTTTATGTAAGAAGGTTCCTTTTTATATATTTTTCTCAAAATAGTAATTCTTGAATTGATAAATTTCTCGAATTGAGAATAAAAAGTTTTTACCAATTAAAAAAGAATGGCTATTTTACAGGAATCTACAAAATATTAATGTTTTTCAATATGGCATGTTAGTTGCTTACAATTAAATTGATGTGTATTAAATTAGAAATAAAGTATGAAGGATATTATTAGGAGTGATAATACATGAAAAATTGTATAGTGGTAAGAGGAGCAGGAGATTTAGCGACAGCAGTTATTCATAAATTACACAATAGTGGTTTTAAAGTGATTGCTCTAGAAATAGAAGAACCATTAGCCATAAGAAGACAAATTTCTTTTTGTGAAGCTGTTTATGAAAAAAAGGTGATTGTTGAAGGTGTAGAGTGCATACTTTGTAATACTGAAAAAGAAATAGAAGAGACATTGTCTCAAGATAAAGTAGCATTGATTATAGACCCAAAAGGAGAAATGCTATCAAAAATAAATCCAATTGTTTTGGTTGATGGGATATTAGCTAAGAAAAACTTAGGTACAACTAAAGATATGGCGCCACTTACAATAGCTTTAGGACCTGGCTTTTGTGCAGGTGAAGATGTAGACATTGTTATAGAAACAATGAGAGGTCATAATCTAGGAAGAATAATAACTGATGGAAGAGCAGAAAAAAATACTGGAATACCAGGTGCAATAAAAGGTTTCGCTAAAGAAAGGGTAATGCATTCACAGCATGCTGGTATAATGGAAAATGTATGTAAGATAGGCGATATAGTTGAAAAAGGAGACTTACTTTGTTATATTAATGATTATGAAAAAAAGCATGAAGTTAGAGCAACAATACCAGGGGTGCTTAGAGGATTATTAAAAGATGGAGCAAAGGTAAATAAAAATTTAAAAATACTAGACATAGACCCTAGAAAAGAAGAAGTTAAGAATGCTTTTACAATATCAGATAAAGCTAGATGCATAGCTGGAGGGGTTTTAGAAGCCATATTAAACAATGGAATCTATCCAAAAAATTAATTTATATTAGATAGGGCTATTAATATTTTGTTAAGATGATATAATAAATTTAATAGATTAAAGAGAGCATATAACGGGTATTTAAAATTTAAATGGTAAAAATGCTCTTTTTTTATTGGACATTCAATTAACATGTGTATATAATATAAAAATAAGTATTTATTTAGCTTGAAATCTAATAAATATATAAGACCAGTACATAAGCAAAGAGGAGAAAAGTAAATTATGAGACCATCATGGGATGAATACTTCATGGAAATTGCAGAAGTAGTGAAAAAGCGTTCAACTTGTATTAGAAGACAAGTAGGTGCTGTCATTGTAAGGGACAAACAAATATTAACAACTGGATATAATGGCTCTCCAAGAAATCTTGAACACTGTGAAAATATTGGATGTAAAAGGCAGGAATTGAATATTCCTTCAGGAGAAAGACATGAATTGTGTAGAGCATTACATGCTGAACAAAATGCCATAATACAAGCAGCTCATAATGGTATTAGTGTAGATGGAGCAACTTTGTATGTTACTACAAGGCCTTGTGTTTTGTGTGCAAAAATGTGCATAAATGCAGGTATATTAAAAATTGTTTATGAAGGTGATTATCCAGATGACATGTCTACAGAATTGCTAAAAGAAGCAGGAATAGAGCTTATAAAATTTTAGTGAATAGTAATGACATGACAATAAAAGTCAAATTATGACAATGGAATAATATGGTTAAAAGAAAGTGTTTGAAAAATCATCAGATTAGTAGTAAGATATATTTTATAATTAAATAAATTTATGATATAGATTAATTAATTGTTATTTATTTTGTAATAATGAGGGATACTATTTATGAGTAAAAGAAATACACATATGGAAATTGCAAAGTTGTTTAGTTTAATAAGCCAAATAGGATTGATGATTGTAATATCAATATTAGGATGTACTTTCTTAGGAAAATTTTTAGATAGTAAATTAAATACTAGTCCAGTTCTGACAATAATATTTTTATTGTTAGGCGTTGGAGGAGCTTTCAGTGGTGTTTATAAAACTCTAATAGTATATACACGAAGGAAGTGATATATTGGATATAAAATTACTTAACCAAGTAAGGTCAGTAACAAAGGGTATAGTAATATTTGATGTAATTTTAATTGTGCTAATGTTGATAACATCAACATTAAGTAAGCCATTATTATTAGGACTTATATTTGGCTCTATAATAGCTATGTTAAATTTTAGATTATTGGCAATATCACTGGAAAAATCAGTGACATTTCCTGCTGGAAAGGCACAAGCTTATGCATCAGCACAATATACCATTAGGTTATTTATAATGGCAGTTGTTCTAATTGCTTCAGCTAAAGTACCACATTTAAATATAATCGGAACAGCATTAGGATTATTGAGTACAAAGTTTGTCATATTATCAAAAAACTTTATAAATAAATTAAAGAGGAAGGAGGCATAAGTATGAGTCAAGCGCATTATTATCTCATAGGAAACTTTAAAATTAGTGAAACAATACTAGTGAGTTGGGGAATAATGGCCTTTTTAGCGATAGCATCTTATTTCTTGACTAGAAACTTAAAAAAAGTTCCAACTAGTAAAATCCAAATATTTTTGGAGTTTGCAATAGGTGGTCTTGCTAAAATGGTTACAAATGTTATGGGTAAAAACACAATAAAAAGAATGCCATATATGATACCATACATAGGAAGTTTGTTTTTATTTTTCGCATGCTCAAATTTAAGTCCATTACTTGGATTAAGATCACCAACAACCGACTTAGATACAACTGCTGCATGGGCAATGATTACATTTTTTATGATTTATTTTGCAGGAGTTAAATTTAAGGGATTATCGTACTTTAAAGAATTGGCTCAACCACTTCCTGTAATGTTACCAATCAATATTATAGGTGAGTTAGCCAGACCAATATCATTAAGTTTCCGTCCATTTGGGAATATTTTAGGTGGAACAATTATAATGGGTCTATTTTATCAACTTTTAGGTTTTATATCTAGTTTAATACCAGGATTATCAATACCAATTGGACAGATACTAATACCAGTACCATTGCACTTGTATTTTGACTTATTTGCAGGATTGTTACAAGCATATATATTCATAATGTTAACAATGGTGTTTATATCAAGTGCAGGAGAATTAGATTAAGAAATCAACTTATATTAAGATAAAAATAAAATAATTTAAAAAATTAAAGTTTTAAGGAGGAAATAATTATGGAAACAGCAATAGTAGCGGCAGCATCAGCAATAGGTGCAGGAATAGCAGTTGCAACAGGTATAGGTGCAGGAATAGGTCAAGGTGTAGCAGCAGGTAAAGCAGCAGAAGCAGTAGGGAACCAACCAGAAGCTAAAGGTGATATAACTTCAACTTTATTACTAGGTGTTGCTATAGCAGAGTCTTCAGCAATATATGGTTTGGTTGTATCAATAATACTTCTATTCGTAAATCCATTCTTTAAATACTTAGGAATGTAGATTTAGTCCTTAAATATTTTGAGATAGGTTTATAGGTAAATCATCTCAAACTTATAATCATGAGAAGAGTTTTTTCTTCTCGTGATTATAAGTAGTTATGATTTATGGAAAGGAGGATAATTATGGAGAAAGCACTAGTAGGTATAACATGGGAATTTGTGTTCCAAATTGTTAATACTTTTATAATATTTTTACTTCTGAGAAAGCTTTTATTTAAGCCAGTATTAAATATAATTGAATCAAGAGAAAATGATATTAAAAACGATCTGGCAGAAGGCGAAAAAGCAAAAAATGAAGGTTTAGCTCTGAAAAAAGAATATGAGTCAAAAATCAATTTTGCTAAAGATGAAGGTCAAGAAATCATAAAACAAGCAACTATAAGAGCAGAACAGAAATCAGATGATATAGTAAATACTGCAAAGAAAGATGCTCTTGATATAAAAGAGAAAGCAAGTAAAGATGTAGAACAAGAAAGACAAAAGGTTATAAATGAAATTAAGAGTGATATATCTAATATAGCACTACTTGCAGCATCTAAGGTCATTGAAAAAGATTTAGATAAATCTAAACATGAAGAATTGATAGAAAACTTTATAAAAGAGGTAGGGGAAGCTAAATGATAAATGTAATAGCCAACAGATATGCTGAAGCCCTATTTCAATTAGGAGAAGAAGAAAATTCAACTGATTTATTGTTCAAAGAATTAGAAAAAGTAGTAGATATGATGACTAAAGTTAGTAAAGATTTCTACAAAGTTTTAAAATCACCATTAGTTTCAAAATCAGAAAAGAAAAACTTGGTAGAAATTATTTTTAGTAAGGAAGTAAGTTCCAACATAAAAAACTTTTTGAAAGTTTTGGTAGACAAAGATAGGATATCATATTTAGAAGATATAGAATTAGCTTATAAAGAGTTATTAAATAAGAAAAACAATGTGATTGCTGGTGTAGCAATAAGTGCTATTCCAATGAGTGAAACAGATATTAAAGAACTTGAAGTTAAACTTTCAAGTAAATACAATAAAAATGTTACTATAGAAAATGTAGTTGACAAGACTATACTAGGGGGAGTTCTAGTTAGACTTGGAAATGAACAGATAGATGGCACTGTAAAAACTCGTCTAGATAAGATGAAAGAAAAGCTATCTGAAGTAATATCTTAAGAATGGCGGTGAACCCATGAACTTAAAACCTGAAGAAATAAGTTCTATAATTAAGCAGCAAATAAAAAATTATGAGAATAAAGTTGAGTTAACAGATACAGGGAGTGTTTTAACAGTTGGGGATGGTATAGCGAGTGTATATGGATTAGAGAAAGCTATGTCTGGTGAGTTACTAGAGTTCCCAGGTGAAATATATGGTATGGCACTTAACTTAGAAGAAGAAGTAGTTGGAGCTGTTATACTTGGTGATGACAGTGAAATAAAAGAAGGCGATATAGTTAAGAGAACTGGAAGAATAGTTGAAGTTCCAGTTGGAGAAGCTTTAATGGGTAGGGTTGTAAATTCTCTAGGTCAACCAATAGATGGAAAAGGGCCTATAGCATATACAAAAACTAGACCAGTTGAATCTGAAGCACCTGGTATAATAGATAGAAGGTCTGTTTATGAACCATTACAAACGGGAATCAAATCAATAGATTCAATGATACCAATTGGTAGAGGTCAAAGGGAGTTAATAATAGGTGACAGACAAACTGGTAAAACATCTATAGTTATTGACACTATATTAAATCAAAAAGGAAAAGATGTTATATGTATATATGTAGCAATTGGGCAAAAACGTTCTACTGTAGCTCAATTGGTTAATTCACTAGAAAAAGGTGGAGCTTTAGACTATACAATAGTAGTTTCAGCAACAGCATCTGAATCAGCGCCACTTCAATATATAGCGCCATATGCTGGAGCAGCAATGGGTGAAGAGTTTATGTACAATGGAAAACATGTACTTATAGTATATGATGATTTAAGTAAACAAGCCGTTGCATATAGAGAAATGTCATTATTACTTAGAAGACCACCAGGACGTGAGGCATATCCTGGAGATGTATTCTATTTACATTCAAGATTACTTGAAAGAGCAGCTAAGTTATCAGATGAATTAGGTGGAGGTTCAATGACTGCTTTACCTATAATAGAAACTCAAGCTGGTGACGTTTCTGCGTATATACCAACAAACGTTATATCTATAACAGATGGTCAAATATACTTACAACCAGAATTGTTCTATTCAGGTGTAAGACCAGCAGTTGACCCTGGTATATCAGTATCGAGGGTTGGTGGTTCTGCGCAAATTAAAGCAATGAAAAAAGTTGCAGGTACATTAAAACTTGCATATTCACAATATAGAGAACTTGCAGCATTCTCACAATTTGGTTCTGACTTGGATGAAGATACTAAAAAGAGACTTGCTCAAGGTGAAAGAATAGTTGAGATATTAAAACAAGGTGAGCATCAACCAATAAAAGTTGAAAATCAGGTTATGATAATATACGCTGTTATAAATAATCATCTAGAGGATATTCCAATAGATAATATAGCTAGATTTGAATCAGAATTGTATGCATTTGTAGATAATAATTATCCAGAAATATCAAGAAAAATATTAGGTGGAGATGACTTCACTCATGATTTAACAGATGCAATAAATGAATTTAAAGAAAAGTTTGTTGTTGAAGTATAATCCTTTTTAAAAAAGGAGGTAAATTAATTGGCAGGAGCTGGAATTAAAGCAATCAAAATACGTATGGGAACTGTTGAAAGTACAAAACAAATAACTAAAGCTATGGAACTAGTTGCATCTTCTAAGCTTAGAAAGGCAAAAGAAAAAGCTGAAGATTCAAGAGAATACTTTAATACTTTGTACGATACAGTAAAAGATATTGCCCAAACAACACGTGGAGTTAGAAATGAATTTTTAAAAGAAAGAGAAGTAAAGAATAAGTGCTATATAGTAGTAGCTGGAGATAGAGGTCTTGCTGGTGGATACAATTCCAATGTGTTAAAGGAATCTGTATCTCATATGCAAGGTAAAAAGGAAACAGTTATAACTGTAGGAAAGAAAGCTCATGAATTCTTTTCTAAAAGAGATTACAATATAGCAAAAGATATAAATAGTGTGGAAGCTTGTGGATATGAAGATGCGATAGAAATTTCACAAACTATTATCGACCTGTATAAAAAAGGTGAAGTAGATGAAGTTTATATTTCTTATACAAAATTTAAATCAGCTTTATCACAAGAAGTTGAAATTTTAAAATTGCTTCCATTAGTTTTTGAGAAAGATACAGATGACCATGGAATTGTAATAAAAGAAGAAAAGCAAAGTAAATCAAAAGTACAATATATACCATCAGCAGAGGCAGTTTTGAGTTATATAGTACCTCAATTTATATCAGGTACAGTATATGGTGGAATTTTGGAATCTTTTGCGTCAGAGCAAGGTGCTAGAAGAACTGCGATGGAATCAGCCACAGACAATGCGAATGAAATGCTATCTAATTTAGAGTTAAGTTATAACAGAGCAAGACAGTCAGCTGTAACTCAAGAAATAACAGAGATAGTTGGTGGAGTTGAAGCTCTAAAATAGGGAGGTTAGGAAATGGCAAATGTAGGTAAAGTAGTACAGATTGTAGGAGCTGTACTAGATGTTAAGTTTGATAGTGAACAAAGCCTACCTAACTTATTAAATGCGTTAGTAATAAAGTTAGGAGATAAAGAAATAGTTGCAGAAGTTGCTCAACATATAGGTGATGATACTGTAAGATGTATATCTATGAGTGCGACAGATGGACTTGTAAGAGGTATGGAAGTTGTAGATACAGGTGGACCAATAAGTGTTCCTGTTGGAGACGAGACTTTAGGTAGAATATTTAATGTTCTTGGAAAACCAGTTGATGGAAAACCAGCTCCAAAATCTGCACCTAAATTACCTATACATAGACCAGCACCAGCATATGATGAACTAGAAACTACAGCTGAAATACTGGAAACAGGTATTAAAGTAGTTGACTTACTAGCACCATATCTAAAAGGTGGAAAAATAGGTCTATTTGGAGGAGCAGGAGTAGGAAAAACAGTTTTAATACAAGAACTTATAAATAATATCGCTAAGCAACATGGTGGTATTTCTGTATTCTCAGGGGTAGGAGAAAGAACAAGAGAAGGTAATGACCTTTATGGAGAGATGAGTGAATCTGGAGTTATAAATAAAACTGCTCTAGTATTTGGTCAGATGAATGAGCCACCAGGAGCAAGAATGAGAGTTGCTTTAACTGGACTTACAATGGCAGAGCATTTTAGAGATGAGCAAGGACAAGACGTTTTACTTTTCGTTGATAATATATTCCGTTTCACACAAGCTGGTTCAGAAGTCTCAGCACTTCTAGGACGTATGCCATCAGCTGTTGGTTATCAGCCAACATTAGCTACTGAAATGGGTGCGCTTCAAGAGAGAATAACATCAACTAAAAAAGGTTCAATAACATCTGTTCAAGCAGTATATGTACCAGCGGATGACTTAACTGACCCAGCACCAGCTACAACATTCTCTCACTTAGATGCAAAAACAGTTTTATCTAGACAAATATCATCATTGGGTATATATCCAGCAGTTGACCCTCTTGAATCTACATCAAGAATTCTTGACCCTAATATAGTAGGAAAAGAACATTATGAAGTAGCTAGAGGTGTACAATCAATACTTCAAAGATATAAAGAACTTCAAGATATAATCGCTATACTTGGTATGGATGAATTATCTGATGAAGATAAGTTAATAGTTGCACGTGCTAGAAAGATACAAAGATTCTTATCTCAATCATTTACAGTTGCTGAGCAATTTACAGGAAATCCAGGTCAATATGTTCCTGTTAAAGAGACTGTAAGAGGATTTAAAGAGATTCTTGAAGGTAAACATGATGACTTACCAGAGTCAGCATTCTTGTTTGTAGGAACAATAGAAGATGCTGTTAAAAAAGCGAAGGGAAGTATGTAGTCATGGCCAGTGAATTTTCATTGAAAGTTGTAACTCCAGATAATACTTTTTATGATGGAGACGTTGAAATGATAGTAGTTAGAACTACAAAAGGAGACAAAGGAGTATTGAAAGGTCATATACCATTTGTTTCAGGTATACCTGTAGGAACTTTAAAGATAAAAAAAGATGGAAGTTTTAAAGAAGCAAAAATAGCAGAAGGATTTGTTAACGTAGCTCAGAATAAAACTGTTATATTAACAGAATCTGCTGAATGGATTTAATAAATTAATTTATAATCTGAAAAGTCATTTTGACCAAAAAAATATTTTGGATAAAATGACTTTTTTGTTTTTTGGTGTTAATAAAATAACAAAAAAATTGTAAATTTTTAGTGATAATAAATTCACAAAAAGTTTGAATTTACTGCAAAATTATGTTGTAATTCAGAATATAAAGAAGGTTTAGCTAGGTTTTATGTAAATGAAAACATCTTCATATAATAAATATATATAAAATTTTTATAAAATTTAAAAAATTTGCTTAGTTGTGTAGTATAATAAATAATATAATAGATTTGTATATAATATTCATTACAAATAATTTTAAAAGTTACAATTTTATTATAATGATTATTAAATTAAGATAAGTAACATAAACTAAATAATAATATGTATTATCAATAGTAAATTTATAAATTCATTATTAATATTTAAAGAAGCATTATAAATTTTCTGGAGGAACAATGAATATATTTGATATTGGTGTAGACATAATTGAAATTGACAGAATAAGAAAAGCTGTAGAAAAAAATAACAGGTTTTTGGAAAAAATATTTACTGATAAAGAAATTGAATATTTTAATTCTAAGAATTTTAAAGCAGAAAGTATAGCAGGTAATTTCGCAGCTAAGGAAGCTATAAGTAAATCTATGGGTACAGGAATTAGAGTATTTAACTTTAAAGACATAGAAGTTCTCAGAAATGAAATGGGAAAACCAATAGTAAAAACTTATAATAATCTCGCAAAAATGTGCATAGATTATAATGTTTTAGAAATAAAAGTTTCAATATCACATTCAAAAGATTATGCTATAGCAAATGCGATAACCATAATTAAGGACTAAGGAGTGATTACATTATGATGGATAAAACAGCAAAAGAAATAATGACAACAGATGTAATAGTAGCAAAACAAGATGATAGTATAGCAGATGTAGCTAATATGCTAATTGCAGAAAAAATAGGAGGTCTGCCAGTTGTAGATTCAGAAAACAGAGTGGTTGGAGTGATTTCTGAAACAGATATTCTTAAAAAAGAAAAATATATAGAAGCACCTCTCTATATAAATCTATTACAAGGATTGATTTTCTTAGATGATTTAAAAAAAGTAGAAAAAGATATAAAACAGGTGGCTGCTTATAAAGTTGGAGAACTTATGTCTAAAGATATAATAAAGGTTCATGAAGATGATAAGTTTGATGATGTAGCTAATGTAATGATTAAAAAATCAATAAACAGAGTTCCTGTGGTAGATGATGACAATAAACTTAAAGGTATAATTTGTAGATATGATATAATAAAAGCTTTATACAATGAATAAACTAGAGTAGGAGGTGTGATGTGAGAAAAAAGTGGACCATAGTATGTATTATGTTTTTGGCACTGGTTATAATTGTAATAGGATGCCAAAAGCGACAGTCCACTAAAGAAGAAGTATACAAAGACTTTCAAAAGCAGATTTCTGATATGAATTCTTACAGTTGTAAAGCTGAAGTAGAAGTATTTGGAAATAAAAGCCCACACAATTATGTTTTAATTCATACTTATAAAAAAACTGATAACTATAAATTAGAAGTAATTTCCCCAAAACATTTAAAAGGGAAGAGTATAGAGTATCAAGGTGATAAAATATTAGTTAAAAATCCAAATATCAGTGATATAGTGGAATTGCCTAATACAGGAAAGAACAATCAATATCTTTTTATAGGAGACTTTATAAAAAACTATCTTCAAAACGAAGAGATGAAAATAAAGTTATCCAAAGGACATTTGGTTCTAGAAACTTTTATTCCTGGGGATAATAAATATTTTAATAAGCAAGTATTATATGTAAATGCTGACACAAAGAACCCTGAAAAAATGGAAGTATTAGATAAAGAAGGCGTGCCGAGATTTACAGTAAAATACAATGATTTTGAATACAGAAACTAAGGGGGACTAAAGAAATGCAAAAAATAACAGTGCCTACATGGGCAGAGATAAATCTAGATAACTTAAGATTTAACTTAAATAATATTAAAAATTTATTAGAAGAAGATATTAAGGTTTGTGGAGTAATAAAAGCTGATGCATATGGACATGGTGCAGTAGAAGTTGCAAAATTGCTAGAAAAAGAAAAAGTAGATTATTTAGCAGTAGCAAGAACTGCTGAAGGAATCGAACTTAGACAAAATGGCATAACACTTCCTATTTTGAACTTAGGATATACTCCAGACGAAGCTTTCGAAGATTCTATAAAAAATAAAATAACTATGACAGTTTATTCTTTAGAAACAGCACAAAAGATAAACGAGGTTGCAAAATCTTTAGGAGAAAAAGCCTGTGTTCACATTAAAATAGACTCAGGAATGACTAGAATAGGTTTCCAACCTAATGAAGAGTCAGTACAGGAAATAATAAAATTAAATAAATTAGAATATATAAATTTAGAAGGTATGTTTACTCATTTCGCTACAGCTGATGAAGTAAGTAAAGAGTACACTTATAAACAAGCTAATAATTATAAATTTATGTCTGATAAGTTGGACGAAGCTGGTGTAAAAATAGCTATAAAACATGTATCAAACAGTGCAGCTATTATGGATTGCCCTGATTTAAGATTAAATATGGTAAGAGCAGGAATAATATTATATGGTCATTATCCATCTGAGGATGTATTTAAAGAAAGATTAGAATTAAGACCAGCAATGAAATTAAAATCAAAAATCGGACATATAAAACAAGTTGAACTAGGTGTAGGAATAAGTTATGGACTAAAGTATACAACTACTGGTAAAGAAACAATCGCTACAGTTCCAATAGGATATGCAGATGGATTTACTAGAATTCAAAAAAATCCAAAGGTTCTTATTAAAGGAGAAGTGTTTGATGTAGTTGGTAGAATTTGTATGGATCAAATAATGGTTAGAATTGACAAAGATATAGACATAAAAGTTGGAGATGAGGTTATACTATTTGGAGAAGGTGAAGTTACAGCTGAGCGTATAGCCCAAGACTTAGGAACTATAAACTATGAAGTGTTATGTATGATATCAAGAAGAGTTGACCGTGTTTATATGGAAAATAATGAGCTTGTACAAATAAACAGTTATTTGCTAAAATAAAACCATGATATTATAATCTGGGAGGCGATTTTGTGTACGATAAAAGTAAAGAAAAAATAGAAGTTACTTTACCAGACTCTCTGATTTCTGAAGTTGATAGTATAGTTCAGATGGAGAACAGTAACAGAGAAGATTTTGCAAAAGCTGCTTTTCAGTTCTATATAACTCAGAAAAAGAGAATTCATATTAAAGAATCTATGAAAACGGGTTATAGAGAAATGGGTCAAATTAATCTGTCATTGGCTGAGTTAGGTATGACAGTTGAAGAAGTATCTTCTGATGATAAAAATGAAGGGAAGATTGCCCAAGGTGAGTACTAATTGTGAAATAAAGCGTGGTGATTTATATTACGCTGATTTAAGTCCAGTTGTTGGCTCAGAGCAGGGAGGCGTTAGACCTGTTCTGATAATACAAAATGATGTAGGTAATAAATATAGTCCTACAGTTATAGTATCAGCTATAACATCTCAGATTAATAAAGCCAAACTACCTACTCATGTAGAGATAAGTTCCAATGAATATGGGCTTAATAAAGACTCAGTAATTCTTTTAGAGCAAATTAGAACTATTGATAAAAAGAGACTGAGGGAGAAAATTGGTTGTCTAGATGAAAATATGATGATAAAAGTAGACGATGGACTTCAAATAAGTTTAGGATTGTTTACTTTTTAAAGAGGGGTTTGTCTTTTATTAGACAATCCCTTTTTTCTTTGGAAATATCTTTTAGTATTTAATTTTGGTAGCATGTATTAAGAAAATCAAAAATAACGCAAAAAAATAGCATAAAAGTGATATAATAATATGGAATTGATATAAAATTACGAACTCAAGGGAGGTAATTGCATGAGAGACCATAAAGGATTAAATGAGATTGCGCGTATCATAAGAAGAGATATAGTTTCCATGATACATAGAGCCAAATCTGGACATCCAGGAGGGTCATTATCAGTAGTTGAAATACTTACTGCGTTATACTTTGATGAAATGAATGTGGATTATTCAAATCCTAAAATGGAGGATAGAGATAGATTTGTATTATCAAAAGGACATGCTGCACCAGCATTATATGCTACATTGGCTGAAAAAGGCTATTTTGATAAGGAAGAACTTGATGGTCTAAGGAAAATTGGAAGAATGTTACAAGGTCATCCAGATATGAAAGGTACGCCTGGTATAGAGATATCTACAGGTTCTCTAGGGCAAGGTTTTTCAGTTGCGTGTGGTATGGCGATGGCATCAAAACTTGATAATGCACCATGGAACGTATATACTTTACTTGGTGATGGAGAAGTTCAAGAGGGTATTGTTTGGGAAGCTGCTATGAGTGCTGCACACTATAAGCTTGATAATTTAATTGCTTTTTTAGATAATAATGGGCTTCAAATAGACGGAGATACAGAAAGTGTAATGAATTTAGGTTCAATAGTTGATAAATTTAAAGCTTTTGGATGGAATGTAATTGAAATAGATGGACATGATTTTGACCAAATATTTGCTGCTCTTGACATAGCTAAATCAACAGTTAAAAAACCTACAATGATAATTGCAAAAACTATAAAAGGCAAAGGAATATCTTTTATGGAAAATCAAGCAGGATGGCACGGAACAGCTCCAAGTGATGAAGAGTTAGAAAAAGCCTTGCTTGAACTAGGAGGTGCTGACAATGAGTAAAATGGCGACGAGAGAGGCATATGGTAAAGCATTAGTAAAGCTAGGTCAAATAAATGACAATGTTGTTGTGTTAGATGCAGACTTATCAAAATCTACAAAGACACACAACTTCTATAAATCATTTCCAGATAGATTTTTTAATATGGGTATAGCAGAACAAAACCTAATAGGTGCTGCTTGTGGATTGTCAACTGCTGGCAAAATACCTTTTGCAAGTACTTTTGCTATGTTTGCTACAGGAAGAGCTTTTGAGATTATAAGAAATTCAGTTTGCTATCCAAAACTAAATGTAAAAATTTGTGCTACTCATGCAGGTCTTACTGTTGGAGAAGATGGAGCATCTCATGAAAGTGTAGAGGATATTGCTATAATGAGAGCTATACCAAATATGACAGTTCTTGTTCCAGCTGATGGTGTTGAAACAGAAAAAATGATTTTTGAAGTAGCTAAGTATAATGGTCCTGTTTATGTTAGATTAGGAAGAAGCTCAGTACCAATTTTATTTGATGAAAACTATGAGTTTGAAATAGGAAAAGGTACAGTTTTAAGAGATGGAAATGATGTGTCTATTATAGCTTGTGGAATTATGGTAAATGAGGCTATACTGGCACAAGAAAAGTTGCAAGAAGAGGGTATAAGTGCTAGGGTCATAAATATGTCTACAATAAAACCTATAGATAAGGATTTAATATTAAAAACAGCAAAAGAAACAAATGCCATAGTAACTGTAGAGGAACACAGTATAATTGGAGGGTTAGGTTCTGCTGTAAGTGAAGTAGTTGGAGAGTCTTATCCAACTATAGTAAAAAAAGTTGGAGTTAAAGATTCATTTGGAGAATCTGGTGCTCCAAATGAATTGTTAAAAAAATATGAATTAACTTGTGATGATATAATAAAAGCTGTCAAAGAAGCCATTCTTGCAAAAAGAATTTAAGACATATAAATTATTCATATTTGTTAATAATATAGTATATTTGAAGGAGAGATATAAAGGTCTGTATTAATTTATATCTCTCTTTTTTATACATGATATCAATATATCAAAAATGTAATAAAATATTCAAATTTTTACAAAAATAGAGAAAATATTCAAATATATATTGACTATTCAGAAAAATATGACTAATATATAGTTTATAGGGAAATTAATTTTATATATAAAAGCTACTTAGACAAAAAAGAATTTAATAAATCTTATGGAGGGAGGTATACTGTATAAAAGATATATTATAAGTTTTAAGTTATTATACTAAAAAGCTCTAAAACAGTTATCATGTATTTTATGTTAAAGGAAATTATAGGTAGTTTATCGAATTGTTTAAGCAGATGAAAAATTTCACGTGGGGAGGTAACTGAGATATGTCAGAAAAGGTAAACGTTAAAACAGTCATAAGTTTCGCAGGAGCTTATGTAGCAACAGTAATAGGTTCTGGATTTGCAACAGGACAGGAAATAATGCAATTTTTCACTTTTTATGGTTTCGCAGGAGTTATTGGTGGGATAATTTCAATGGTATTATTCTCATGGATGGGTGCTTCAGTTATGTCAAAAGGTAAAGAACTTCAACTTAAAGAACCTATCAAAATTTATCGTGTTTATTGTGGTAAGTATTTAGGAATATTCTTTGAGTGGTTTGGACCATTATTCTTATTTGGTGTTTTCGTAGTAATGATTTCAGGAGCAGGAGCAACTTTAACTGAGTACTATGGATTAAATCCATTTGTAGGTAGAGTTGGTATGGCAGTAGTAGCATTATTAACTGTTTCACTAGGTCTTGATAAATTATCAAAGATACTAGGTGGAATAGGACCTATAATAATAATCTTTACACTTTTAGTTGGTGGTATAAGTTTAGCTAATAATATAGGTAATATAGGTCAAGCAGCAGAGGTTCTTAGTACTGTAGAGATAACTAAACCAGTGCCAAACGCATACCTATCTGGTTTAATATACACTACTTATAATACAATCGTTGTCATGGCATTCTTAACAGGATTAGGAGCAAGTGCTGCTAATAAAAAAGAAGCTGTTTGTGGTGGTATATTAGGTGGGGTAGCACTTATGGCAGCAGCTATAATGATGCACTTAGCTATTCTTTCTGATATAGGAAATCTATATTCAAAAGCAATACCTTCATTATTCTTAGCTGATAAGATTTCACCAATAGTTGGAGTTTTATTCTCAATAATTCTTATATTAGGTATATATACAACAGCTGTACCTCTATTATGGTCAGTAACTAATAGATTTGTTGATGATAATCATCCTAAGTTTAAAATAATAACATTAATAACAGCTATATTAGGTCTTATAGGTGGATTCTTACCATTTGACAAGTTGGTTGGTATTTTATATCCATACACTGGATATATGGGCGTCATAATACTGGTCTGTGTTCTTTATAGACAGATTACAAAGACATCTGGATATCAAGAAGGCGTTAGTGATAAATAAACATTTTAAGATTGAAAATCAAAGAGCTATATTAAAACAATTAAATTGTTTTAATATAGCTCTTTTTATTTTATGTGTTATAAAATGTTTAGAATATGTTTTTTAATAGTATTACATATATTTATAATTATGGATAAACGTATTCTAATCAATAATTTAGAGTCTAAGATAAGGTTGTAAATCATATATTTAGAATAGATGGGAGGAGTGATAAGATTGAATGTAAAATTTAATATTAAAGGTATAATTTATGGAGTTATAGCTCTGGTATTCGTTATAGGGGGATTTATATTCATACCAAGTATGTTTGTAGAGAAATCTAAGCCTGTAGATTATACGATATTACAAAGAAATTCAATACCAGAAAAAATACTTGATGTCATGGATAAGTATACAAATGAAGAAAGAGCTTTGGCAGCTAAAATTGATAACAAAATATACATCATAGTAACTAGAGGAAATAATAAATATGGTATAGAAATGAACAAAATAGAAAGTGTAAGTGAAGAAGGAAAAGATGTTTTAAGAGTCAAGATAAAGTATAAAGATAAGGAGGACTCTTATCCGTACATAGTTGTTGAAACAAATATGAGTGAGCTTCCAGATAGAATAGAATTAAATTCAACCAAATAAAAATATGTTTTATAACTAAATAACTAAGTAGTTTATATAATAAAGTCATGGTTTTTATTATAAGTAAATGATATGTGTTTATTATTATTTTAAAAGCCATGACTTAAGATGTGATATTAACAATATTTGCTATTCTAATTGTCTGGTGTGATAATTCTAGTTTCAGTAACTATATAATTTAATTGTGCATCATGAGTTTCTTTTGGGATAGAATTGAATATTTGGAAATCAAATGCTATTCCTATAGTTATAGCATCTTTTCTTAAGTTTTCTAAAAACCTATCATAAAATCCTCCACCATATCCTAGTCTATAGCAATTTATATCATATGCTACAGCTGGTACAATTACAACATCTAAGGCCTTGATATCGATTGTAGGTGATTTTTCTTTAGGTTCTCTTATTCCATATGTTCCAATTTTCAATCCTTCTTTTAAGTCTGTTATTTGAGTAGGGATTAATGTATGATTTTCTTTTATTGTAATAGGGCTTGAGACTATTTTCTTTAGGGATAAAAGTTTTTGAATTAAACTATCTGTTTGAACTTCGTTATTGAAGTCTAGATAAAGCATTATATTAGTTGCATTTCTTATATCTTTCATTTGAAGTAATCTTTCTGTTATTAAATTTGAATTATTAAATACAAAATCTGCACTCTTACTTTTCCTGGATTCAATAACTTTTTTCCTAAATTCTTTTTTCATAAAATATTCCTCCCTTAATGTGTTATAATGTGTAAAGCAATTGTATTTAATATAAATTTTAGTATAGTTTATTATAATAAAGCAATATATTTGGGTAAATGTAATAAAAATAACAGCTAGTCATATAATAATAATAGTTTATGTAAAAGGAGATGTATCTTGTGATTTCAAAGAAGAAAGCTATTTTTTTAGGGGTGATTTTAGTAATTATAACGGCGATGACTACATCAGCCTTTCAGTTAACATTGGGGAATAAGGTTGTAATATCGAAGGAACTCTATGAGGACTATAAAAAATATGATAAGTTGTTAGGATTAGAAACTATTATAAAACAAGATTTTTATAAAAAAGTATCTGATGCTGACTTAGTAGATGGAGCATCAAAAGGTTTGTTCTTAGGTACAAATGATAAGTACTCTGGTTATTACACTAAAGATGAAATGGAAGACTTAATAAATGATAGTGAAGGCTCCTATGTTGGTGTAGGTATGTATATAGGTGCATCAAAAGATGGAGGTCTAGTAGTAGTTCCTATGAAAGATTCTCCAGCAGAAAAAGCAGGTGTAAAAGCAGGGGATAAATTAGTAAAAGTAAATGGAAAATCTGTGTCATATAAGAATTCAGATGAAGCTGTGCGTATGATGAAAGGTAAAAAAGGAAAAATAGTCGAATTGACTATATTAAGAGAAGACAAACATCTAAACTTTAAAGTAAAGACAGAACAAATAGTTGAGAAAAGTATAGAAAGTAAAGTAATTGATAATGATTTAGGATATATAGAAATCACTCAATTTATATCAAGTACATATACTGACTTTGACAAAGCTTTAAAAGAATTAAAAACAAAAAATATTAAGGGATTAGTAATAGACCTTAGAAATAATCCTGGTGGAATGCTGGATATATGTAAAAAAGTTGCTGATGAGCTAATTGGAGAAGGAACTATAGTATATACAAAAGATAATAAAGGAAACACTGAGTACTTGAAATCTGATAAAGAAAAATTAGGACTTCCAATAGTAGTCTTAACTAATGGAGAAAGTGCTTCTGCTGCTGAAATATTAACAGCTGCAATCGTTGATAATAAAGAAGGTATTTCTGTAGGTACTACAACCTTTGGTAAAGGGTTGGTACAATCAGTTGTAAGATTAAAAGATGGAACAGGGTACAAACTAACTACTGCTCAATATTTTACACCTAATGGAGATTATATCAATGAAAAAGGAATAAAGCCTACAATTGAAGAAAAAGATGAAAATAAGCAACTGGATGTAGCAACTAAGTGGCTTAGAGAACAGATTGATAAATAGGATTTAATTTTTGTAAACTTATACTATAAAATAAAGTGTACTATGAAAGAGTGGATAATTGAAAATATCCACTCTTTATTTTTATATAAAAACTTTTCATATTAATTTGCATAATATTTTGCAAAAGTTAGAACTTAAAGATACAATTTTTTAACTGACTTTTATTTAATGTATATTTATACTGTAAGAAGCAGTAAAAATTTTTCCTTTACCAAGTTTATTAATGAATTTCTTATCTTTATAAATTTTATTAGAATGTATACTATCAGCAAGACCATACCAAGGTTCTATACATAAAAATGGAGCAGTAGAATTAGTTTCACTATAATAAGGAGTCCAAATACCAACTAGAGGAAAATCTTGCATAGATAGAGTTATATATTTGCCACCATCATTATTACATATAGACACTTCATCTATATTAGTGTATATTAAGGCATCATTCTTGAATAATTCTGGACTTAACTGTAAGTTTTTTAAATTTCCAATAAATGTTATATCATCTATAAAAGAAGTATTTAAATTGATTTTTTCTACATCACTTCTTTTTTTAAATTCAAGATGATATTTAGAAAAATCATTTTGCTCAAAAAGAGGAAGATTAAATGCAGGATGTCCGCCTATAGAAAAGAATATATCTTTAGAGTCAGTATTTTTTACAATCCACTCTATATTTATACTATTATCTTTTAATGTATAATTTATGATTAGCTCAAAAGAATATGGATACTTTTCTAAAGTAGATTCATTGTCTGTTAATTTATAAGATATGAATGTATCTCCTTTATCTATAATCTCAAATTCCATATCTCTGGCAAATCCATGCTGAGTCATGCTATATAGATTTTCTTCTATTATAGTTTCATTATCAACAAGTTTACCTACTATAGGAAATAATATAGGTGATTGTCTACCCCAATATTTTTTATTACCATTCCAAAGAATGTCTTTATTATATCTTTTAGAAAATATTTTAGTGAGTTCAGCACCAGAATTGTTTGATTCTATAATTAACTTTTCATTTTGTAATATATTCATTTAAAATCTCCTTTATTATATTTTATGAGTATATTATACTATAAAGTATAAGGATTATTAAATTTTATTTGATATTATATTTGAAAGGTAGATTTTAGTATATTTTGAAAATTTTGTTTTGAAAATTTGGGATTATTTAAGAAATTTTGTATTATAAATAGAAGGAAATAGATAAATTGTATAGAATAAAATATATTAAGATAAGTTAATAATGTTAAATGGGAAGTGAGTTTATGGAAAAACCAAATACAAAAGTTGTTAACTTTCAAGAGTATAAGGACAGAAAAAATGAAAGAGAAGTAAACAGAGACGAACTTTTAAAGCTTATAAAAAAAATTGTGACTTCAAAATAGGGAGTTGTTAAACTCCCTATTTTAATGGGTTTCATAATATTTAAGACATTCTCAGTCCATCTATATAATCTTTGAATTGCGAGAAATCTGATTCGCTACTTAACTCGATAGTTTCTGAACCTTCCGTATAAAAATTCTTAAGATATATAGTGTAATTATTATCTACACAATCATGATAAATACATCTATATCCATCTTCATATAAATTTTTTAATTTAGAAAAATCATCCACAATATCATCTCCTTAAAGTTCTTTTAAATATATTTTTACAAAAAGCATGCGATTGTATGCAAATTCATAATGGAAAATAAAGGAAATAGAGATAAAATGTAGAATAATTTTTGTATATATGTAAAAATAAAAATAAAAAGTTGAAATTTTTAGAAAATAAGAGTATTTTTTATCTAAAAAGATAATTTAAAAAATAAAAAAATGTTGGGAGGATAGAAAATGAGTTTATTAGAAAGTATATCAAAAAATATATATTCTTTAGATAATTCTTCTATTGAAAAAACAAAGCAGAGATTGGACAGGCTTATACATCCAACTGGAAGCTTAGGCAAAATAGAAGATATTTGTATGCAATTATCAGGGATATTTGGTAATGAAAATTTTGATACAAGTAAAAAAGTTATAATAGCTTTTGCAGGAGACCATGGTGTATATGAAGAAGGTGTAGCACCTGACCCTCAAAATATAACAAAACTACAATTTCCAAATTTTTCGAAAGGATTATGCGGAGTTGGAGTAATAAGTAAATTTGTAGGGGCAGATGTTGTAGCTGTAGATGTAGGAATAAACTGTGATGAAAAACTAGAGGGAGTATTGGATTATAAAATTAGAAAAGGAACATCAAACATGGCCAAAGGGCCAGCTATGAGTAAACAAGAAGCTATTAGATGCTTAGAGATAGGAATTGAAATAGCAGAACAGTGTATAGAAAAAGATTATAAGGTTATTGGTATTGGAGAGATGGGAATAGCAAATACTACTCCAAGTACAGCAATAATATCTGTAATTTCAGGCTGTGACCCATTAGAAGTTACTGGTATAGGTGCAGGTCTTAAAAAAGAGAGACTAAAACATAAGGCTGAAGTAATCAGAAAAGCTATTGAAATTAATAATCCAAATCCAACTGATGGAGTAGATATTTTATCTAAAGTGGGTGGATTTGAAATAGGTTCAATGGCAGGTGTAATATTAGGATGTAGTGCTAATAGAATTCCAGTAGTAATTGATGGATTTATTTCTTATGCAGCAGCACTAATTGCTTATAAGATAAATCCAAAAACTAGAGAATATATGATAGCATCTCACATGTCAGCAGAATCAGGAACTAAGAGAGCCTTAGATATATTGAAATTAGACCCTTTACTAAATATGGATATGAGGTTGGGTGAAGGAAGTGGAGCTGCTCTAGCATTTAACATAATAGAAGCTTCAAATTATACTTATAGGAATATGGCAACTTTTGATGAAATTGACATGGGGAGATAAGGCATAAAAATTTAATATGTAGGAGTGTTTTGATGAGTGAAATTGTTCTGGTAACAGGAGGAGCTAGGTCAGGGAAGAGTAACTTTGCAGAAAAGCTATGTTTAAATAGGAATAATAAAACAGCTTATATAGCAACTTCTATTCCGTTTGATGATGAAATGAAAGATAGGGTAAAAAAGCATCAAGAAAATAGACCTAGAAATTGGGATACATATGAAATATATGAAGATATATATTCCATAATTAGACAGCTATACAAAGAACATGAAACTGTTATACTAGACTGTGTAACCTTATTAGTAAATAATCTAATGTTTAAACACAATCTAAATATAGAAGAGTCTACTCAAGAAGAGATAAACAAATTGGAAGAATATATAAAAGAACAAGTTATAAGACTTATTGAAGAAATAGAAAAAACAAATCTATACTTTGTATTTGTTACAAATGAATTAGGTATGGGAATTGTTCCTGGGAATAAACTTAGTAGGATATATGCTGATATTGTAGGTCGCATAAATCAATACATAGCATCAAAAAGTAATGAAGTTTATTTTGTAGTTAGTGGCATACCTATGAAAATAAAGGAGTAGTATGTGACTATGAAAAGATTTATTTTAATACTACAGTTTTTAACAAGGATACCTATAAAATTAAATGTAGGATTTGATGATGAATTTTATAAATCAATAGTGTATTTTCCACTTGTAGGTTTTGTTATTGGTGTATTATCTTATTTAATAGGATGGATTTCTATGCTTTTATTTGAACCATTTATAGCTTCTATAATAATAACTCTAGCTGGGGTATTAATTACTGGAGGTCTTCATATAGACGGATTAGGAGATACATTTGATGCAATATATAGCTATAGAGATAAAGAAAAAATGCTTGAAATAATGAAAGATTCAAGGTTAGGTACAAATTCACTTTTAGCAATTATGTTTGTGCTTTTATTAAAGGTTGGATTCATATACAATATAATAAGTAATAATTCATTATGGGTTATAATATTTATGCCAATGATTGCAAGATTAGGAGTAATGTTATTGACATATAAAACTGTGACACCAAGAGAAAAAGGAATGGGAAATTTATTTATAGGTAAACTGACTACAAATATGTTAATAACAGCTATAGTATATACATCATTAATAGTTATTCTTATTACTAAATTTATATTCTTATTACCTAATATAGTGTTGATTAAAATATTAGGTTCAGCTATAGTAATTTTTATATTTATAATATTATTCAAAAAACACATTTATAAAAAGATTGATGGAGTAACAGGTGATATATTAGGTTGTGGAATAGAACTTTCAGAGCTTGTATATTTGATTTATATATATTTGTTAATTTTTATGTTTTTTTAAAACTAAAAAGTGGTGATAATGTGATAAGATTAATACTAATAAGACATGCATTGACAAATGATAATAAAAAAGGAAGATTATCAGGTCACATAAATAGTTGTATCAGTGAAGAAGGAAAAATTCAAATAAATAAAATTACTGAATACCTAAGTAATGAAAATATAGACCGAATTTACACGACACCATCTTCACGTACAAAGGATACAATAGAAAAGATATCAAGGTTAAAATTAATAGAAATAGAAGAAAAAGAAGCTTTAAGAGAAATTAGTTTTGGAGACTTTGAAGGAATAACTTTTGAAGAAATTAAAGTCAAATATCCCAAAGAGTTCGAAAAGATGATAGAAGAAGGTAACAACTATAGATATCCAAATGGAGAAAGTCTCATAGACTCTTATAAAAGAGTGGCAAAAGAAATTGATAATATACTTTTAGAAAATGATAGTCATTCAGATATAAAAACAATACTTATATGTTCTCATGCAGGAACAATAAGAAATATAATAACACATTTGATTTCTGGTGGTTATAAATATCATTGGAACTTTAAAATTGATAATGCATCTATTACAGTTTTAGAAATTAATAGTGGATTTACTGTGGTAGATAAAATGAATTTTACAGACTTTATATAATTTAATTAAAATTAAGTATTACAATATATGTCTGTAAAAATATTAATGAAAATAGAATATTAGATTAAAATTAGGTTCTTAATTATATGTTAAAAGGGAAAAAGGTTAGATGCCTTTGCAGCCCCCGCTACTGTGAAACCAACGAAACTATAAATACCACTGTCAATTTGATGGGAAGGTTATAGAAGTAGGATGAAGTTAAGCCAGGATACCTGCCTAATTTAATTTAAAACAAGAGGTCTTCGGGGTGAAAGATTTTTAATTAATACGTATAAAAGTCCTATCTTTAGAAGCAATAGGACTTTTTTTATTGGCATTTTAGTAAATTTTAGCAAGGAGGGGTTAGAAAGTGGGGAAAAAAATAATGCTACAAGGAACAGCATCAAACGTAGGTAAAAGTATCTTAGTAGCAGGTTTGTGTAGAATATTTAAACAAGATGGTTATACTGTTGCTCCTTTTAAGTCTCAAAATATGGCTTTAAATTCCTTTATAACTAAAGAAGGATTAGAAATGGGAAGAGCACAAGTATTTCAAGCTGAAGCAGCAAAAATAGAGCCTATAGCTGATATGAATCCAGTTCTATTAAAACCTTCTGGAAATAACAAAAGTCAAGTTATTGTAAGAGGTAAAGTTATAGGGGAAATGCCTTCTTCCCAATATCATGATTACAAACTAGAATTGGTAGATATATTGAAAGATACCTTTGATAGCTTGAATTCAACTTATGATATTGTAGTTATGGAAGGTGCTGGTAGTAATGCAGAGATAAATTTAAAAGATAGAGATATATCTAATATGGGTATGGCAGAAATAGCAGATGCACCTGTAATAATAGTTGGAGATATTGATAGAGGAGGAGTATTTGCATCATTAGTAGGAACAATGCTTTTATTAAATGAAGATGAGAAAAAAAGAGTAAAAGGTGTAATAATTAATAAATTTAGAGGAAAAAAAGAGCTTTTACAAGATGGAGTAAAGATGCTAGAAGACATTATAAAAGTACCTGTTATAGGAGTAGTTCCTTATACAGATATAAAAATAGAAGATGAGGATAGTGTGACTACTAGATTTAAGAAAAAAATGAATAAAGGTGATATACACATAGAAATAATTAGAACTCCACACATGTCAAATTTTACAGATTTCAATATATTTGAGACACAAGAAGATGTAAGCATCAGGTATGTAGATTTTGGAGAATCTTTAGGAAATCCAGATATGGTAATAATACCAGGAACTAAAAGTACTATAAATGATTTAATGTATATAAGAGAAAGTGGTCTTGAGTCACAAATTAAAAATTTGCATGGTCAGGGTAAATTGATATTTGGTATATGTGGTGGGTATCAAATGCTAGGTAAGAAATTAAGAGACCCTTATCATGTTGAAAGTGAAATTGAAGAAGTTGATGGTATAGGTCTCTTAGATACAGAAACAATATTTGAGAAAGAAAAAACTACCACACAAGTAGAAGCTACTATTGTTGAATGTAATGGTGAATATATGAATGACCTTAAAGGTATAAAAGTAAAAGGTTATGAAATCCATATGGGTATTACAAATCGAGGTGATGGTATAAGAAGCTTAGATTTGATAACAAAAAAACTGGATGAAGAAGTGAATTATACTGAAGGAAGCATAAATAAAGATGGTACTGTAATTGGAACTTATATTCATGGAATCTTTGATGAAATAAGTTTCACAAGGAAAATTTTAAATAATATAAGAAAGAAAAAAGGTCTACAAGAATTAGAAAGCAAGGTAAATTCTTTTGGTGAATTTAAAGATAAAGAATATGATAAATTGGCTGATTTTTTAAGAGAGCATTTAGATATAGAGAAAATATATGAGATTATGAAATAGTAATGATTCTGTATTTATAATTTAGGTAGGAGGTGTATTATGAAAAAAATCTTAATTGCAGGTACCAGTAGTGGAGTAGGCAAGACAACAATTTCATTAGGAATAATGCAAGCCTTAGTCAAGAGGAATATGAAAGTACAGCCATATAAAGTAGGGCCAGACTATATAGACCCTTCATATCACACTTTTATAACTGGAAGACATTCCAGAAATCTAGATTCTTATATGTTAGATGATGAAAAAATAAAGTATATAGTGAATAAATCATCAAAAGATGCAGATATTTCAGTAATAGAAGGTGTTATGGGGCTATATGATGGATTTGGAATAGATTTAGATAACTGTACAAGCTCACATACTTCAAAGGTGTTAAAATCACCTGTTATATTAGTTATAAATGGAAAATCTATGGCTGCATCTAGTGCTGCTATGGTACTTGGATATAAGGAATTAGATAAAGATGTAAATATAAAAGGTGTCATAGTAAATAATGTTAAGACCAATAGCCATTATCAAATAATTAAAAGTTCTATAGAGAAATATTGTAATATTGAAGTATTGGGGTATTTTCCTCCAAATAATAAGTTTTCTTTAGAATCTAGACATTTAGGATTGGTTCCTAGTGTGGAGATGAAATCTTTAAGAGAAAAATTTTATACTTTAGCTGATGAAATTGAAAGTTATATAGATATTGATAGGATAATAGAAATTTCAGAAAGTGATGAGTTTGAGAGTGATTTTGATTTTCAAACTTTAATAGAGAATAATGAAATAAAAAAGCATGTTAAGAATAAATCAATAGCTATAGCATATGATAAGGCATTTAATTTTTATTATAGAGAGAATATAGAGCTTTTAGAAGAACTTGGATTAGAGGTAAACTATTTTAGCCCTCTTGAAGATACATCAGTGCCAACTTCAGATTATATTTATATTGGAGGCGGATTTCCAGAGATATTTGGAAAAGAATTGGAGGCAAATGAGTCAATGAGAGCCTCTATATTAGAGGCACATAACAATAACATACCAATTTATGTAGAATGTGGGGGGCTTATGTACCTAGGTGAGAAACTATTGAATCAAGAAGAACAAGAATTTAATATGGTTGGTATATTCAGTGGAATTAGTAAGATGACATCTTCTTTAAAAAGATTTGGATACTGTATTGGTGTAGCTAAAGAAAATACTCTTTTATCTAAAAAAGGAGAGGCTATCAAAGGTCATGAGTTTCATCATTCAATATTTGAAAGTGATGAAAAATGTGCATATTCAATGAAAAAAGAAAGAGATGGAAATATAGTTGAGGAATGGGATGGCGGTTATAGTAAAGGAAATACTTTAGCTACATATCTTCATACTCATTTCTATAATAATTTAAATTGTATAGAAAATTTTTTGAATAAAGGAAATAAGTAAATGAATATTTTATCTATTTATATAGGATATGTGGCAGATTTAATTGTAGGAGACCCGTATTCTTTTCCTCATCCAGTAAGGTTTATTGGTAAACTTATAAATTTTACTCAAGGTATAATAAGGAAGGTCTTTAAGAGTGATAAACAGTTAAAATTTGGTGGATTTATATTATGGTTTATAACTGTGGGAATAACGTATTTAATAACCTATTCTATAGTGAAGTTATTTAGCTTTAATGGATTATTGAGCGCTGTGGTAAATGGTTTTATAATTTATACCACACTGGCTACAAAATGTTTGAAAGATGAAGCTTTAAAAATTTATAATGTATTAAAAACTGGAGATATAGAGAAATCTAGAACGCAGTTGTCTTATATAGTAGGTAGAGATACTACTACTTTAAGTGAGTCTGAGATAATAAGAGCAACTGTAGAAACTGTTGCAGAAAATACTGTAGATGGTATAATCGCACCTATGTTTTATGCATTTATTGGAGGAGCACCACTTGCTATGGTGTATAAAGCTATAAATACATTAGATTCAACTGTTGGATATAAAAATGAAAAATATAAAGATATTGGCTTTGCTTCTGCTAAGATTGATGATGTAGCCAATTATATACCAGCTAGAATATCCGTTGTCCTTATGACAATTGGGAGTTTCTTTTTACGTTACAACTATAGAAATTGTTTTAAGATATCCATTAGAGATAGAAAGAATCATAAAAGTCCAAATTGTGCTTTTTCAGAGGGTGCAGTATCTGGTGCTTTAGGAATCCAATTGGGTGGTACTAACGTTTATTTTGGGGAAAAAGTATATAAGCCAACAATAGGGGATAAGCTTAGGGAGATAGATAAAGAGGATATAATTAAAACGAATAAAATTATGTACGCATCTTCGTTTGTATCCATATTAGTATTTACACTATTATATGTGTTGTGTAGGATGATTTTAATCAAATTAATTATATGAATGATGGTTTGCGAACTTAAGGGGGACATAGATGAAGGATTTAGGGCATGGTGCCAATGTGGATGAAATGGCTGAATTGTATGGGAAAGACCCAAAAGAAATAATAGATTTTAGCTCAAATATAAATCCAAATGTATTGCCAAATTTAGAAAAATACATTTTAAAAGGATTAAAGGAGTGTAGGAATTATCCAGACATAAACTATACAAATTTGAGAGAGAATATATCAAAATATATAGATATAAATCCGAACTTTATAATACCTGGAAATGGTGCTACAGAAGTGATTTATTTGCTTATGAAGAGTCTTAAAAAAAGATTAGCTATAATAAATCCTACATTTTCAGAATATAGAAGAAGTGCTAAGTTAAACAATCTAGATATTATAGATTTAGAGTTAGATTCAGAAAATAATTTTAAATTTGATATAGATATAATAAAAAATAACATTGAAAAATTCGATAGCTTATTTATATGTAATCCTAATAATCCTAGTGGAAATGTTCAAGACTTAAAGGAGCTTGTTTATTTATTAGGTCAGTATAATAAGATGTTAATAGTTGATGAAACTTTTATGGAGTTTGTTGAAGATGAAAATGAGTATAGCTTAGTCAAATATATAGAATCAAACAAAAACATATTCATAATTAAAGCTGTGACTAAGTTTTTTGGTATGCCTGGCTTAAGGTTAGGATATGGTATTACAAGCAATACTAACATTATGGACAAAATTTATGAATACAAAGAGCCATGGACTATAAATTCTTTTGCAGACATACTATCTGATTTTATTTTTGAAGATAAAGAGTATATTAGAAAGAGTAAAGAATATTACATAAAAGAAAGAAAATACATATTACAAGAGTTGAGAAACGTAAAAAATATAAAAGTCTATGATACAGATGCTAATTTTATTTTGATAAAAATTTATAAAAAAACATCTAGAGAATTGAAAAAAGATTTATTTAAGCAAGGAAATTTATTGGTTAGAGATGCATCTAACTTTGTAGGACTAGATGATAGTTTTATAAGAGTAGCTATAAAATCTCATGAAGATAATAAAATTCTTATAGAAAATATAAAAGGTTTATTGGGTGATTAGAATGAAATCTTATGGAATGTGCCCAGCATCTTGTGGAGAGTTTGTACAAGGAATAATTGATGATGAAGAATATCTATGCTCATATGCAATAGATATGTATTCCAAGGTGTATATTGAAGAAAAATTAATAGATATAAACTTAGGTAGACGTAAGTCAAGACTAGCAATTGAGAAAGTATTTGAAAAGTTTAATCTACCTAAAAAATATACTAAAAATATTTCTCTGAATATAGACAGTAACATACCTGTTGGAAAGGGAATGGCAAGTTCGACTGCTGATATAGGAGCTACTATAAAGGCAACATTGTCATTGATAGATAAAGATTTAAGTAGTGAAGAGATTTGTAAATTAGCAGCAGAAATAGAACCAACAGATTCTATATTTATAGATAAAAATAGCATATTTAATCCCTTAAGTGGAACTGTTATAAAATATTTAGGGAATCTAACCAATGCAAAAGTTATAATACTTGAACCAAACAAAATGTTAGATACTATGAAAATTAGGCTGAGGAAAGATTACAATACCTTAAAAATAGAAAATAGAGAAATCATAAAAAGGTCATTTGCTATTCTAGAAGAGGGATTAAAAAGTGATAACTTATCCCTAGTTGGAGAGGCTTGTACTTTAAGTAGTTTAGCAAATGAAAATATAGAGAAAAAAGAGTACCTAAGTGAAATAATAAAAATATCAAAAAAATGTGGAGCATATGGAGTAAACATTGCTCACAGTGGTACAGTAATAGGCATCTTAATTGATAAGTTTATGGATGATAAAAAGATAATAGATGTATTATGTGAATCTAATATAGATTCTGTTTATAATAAGATTTATACATTGAACATAATAAATGGAGGAATTAAGGGGGAAATAGAATGCAATACATAAAGAATCCTATGAAAATAGAAGAAAAAAGTTTTGAATTAATACAAGAAATAATAGATGAGATTAGACCAGATTATAGATTTAAGAATAATATCGAAGAAAAAATAATAAAAAGAGCTATACATACTACTGCTGATTTCGATTACTTAGACATATTAAAAATATCAGAAGAAGCAGTAGATAGTATAATAGATGCATTAAAAAATAATGCTAGTATTTATACTGATACAAATATGGCTCTTAGTGGAATAAATAAAAGAAAGCTAGAAGTATTAGGATGTAAATATAAATGCTTAGTAGCAGACGAAGAAACAGCAAAATTAGCTAAAGAGAAAGGGATTACTCGTTCTATGGCAGCAGTAGAAATTGCAGCTAAAGAAGATGGCAGAAAGATATTTGTTTTAGGAAATGCACCAACAGCTTTATATAAAGTTATGGAGATGAAATCAGAAGGTAAATTAGATTTAGATGCAGTTATAGGAGTTCCTGTAGGTTTTGTAGGGGCACAAGAATCAAAAGATGAGGTTGAAAAAACAGACATACCATATATAATTTCTAAAGGTAGAAAAGGTGGTAGTAATTTAGCAGCAGCAATAGTAAATGCTATATTATATACTATGTAGGTATATGTATGGAAGAATATGTATATATAGATGGTAAAAAATATCGAAGAGGATATACTACAGGCTCATGTGCAACAGGTGCATCCAAAGCTGCTGTATATATGCTGATAACAAAAAATAAAATTGATACTATAAATATAGATACTCCTAAAGGGATACCATTATCATTAAAGGTTGATAATATAAATATTTCTAATACATTTGTGGAATGTTCCATAAAAAAAGATGGTGGAGATGACATAGATGCAACTCACACCATGGATATTTATGCAAGAGCTGAAATTGTGTCCCAAAACGATAATGATAAAGATTATCTTACTTTATGTGATATTGATAGTGTAAGTACTAATAGTGAGAGTCAAAATGAACTTTATAAATATATTAGAGTTTATGGTGGAATTGGTATTGGAGTAGTAACCAAAAAAGGACTAAGTGTAGATGTTGGTAAGCCAGCTATAAATCCTACTCCACTTAAAATGATAAACGAGGAAATAAGAAAGCTTGTAGGAAGTAATTTTGAATCTATACTTGGAGATAATAAAGTTTTAAAAATAACAATCTTTGCTCCACAAGGAGAAACGGTAGCAAAGAAAACATTTAATCCAAGATTAGGTATAGTTGGAGGAATATCTATAATAGGTACAACAGGTATTGTTGAACCTATGAGTGATGAAGGATGGAAAAAATCCTTGTCCATAGAACTTCAAATGAAAAAAGAACAAGGCTTAGATAAAATAATACTGGTTCCAGGAAATCATGGAGAACAGTTTATAAGAGAAAAACTAAACTTGGATATTAAGTATGTAGTTAGAACGAGTAATTTTGTAGGCTATATGATTAAAGAAGCTCAAAGAATAGGGTATAAAAAAATATTAATGGCTGGTCATATAGGCAAATTTATAAAACTATCTGCTGGTATCTTTAATACTCATAGTAAAGTTGCAGATGCTAGAAGTGAGATATTAGTGGCAAATCTAGCCTTAATGGGAGCTAAATACGAATTTTTAAATAAAATAAATCAGTGCCTAACATCTGAAGAAGCTGTAGATATAATAAACAATAGTGAGTATAAACAGGTGTATAATATATTGAGTAATAAATGTAGAGATAGAGTAAAGGAATACTTAAATGAAGAGTCAGTTGATATTGATGTGGAAGTGATGATATTTTCAATGGATAAGTCATTGTTAGGTAAATCGGATAATACAGATGCATTAGTGGAGGTCTTTATATGATAAACATAATAGGTCTAGGGCCTGGAAATTTGGACTATATAACAAAAAAAGGTGAAAACTTAATTTCCACTTCTGATGTATTAATTGGTGGTAAGAGGAATCTAGAATCTATAAAAAACTTCGAAGGAGAAAAAATAATCTTAGATTCTAATTTGAGAGAAATTATAGAGTACATAAATAATAATAAAGAAAAGCAAATATCAGTAATAGCTTCTGGTGACCCATTAATATATGGTATAGGTAGGTATCTATCTAAGAATATTGACAACAAAATAATAAATATGGTTTCTGGAATTAGTTCATTACAATATATATTTTCAAAAATATATGTTGATATGAATGATGTATATATCACAAGTAGTCATGGAAAAGTACCAGATTTTGATTATATACTATCACATAAAAAAGTATGTATGGTTACAGACTCTAAGATAGGTCCAAAACAAATAAGTAAAGAAATAATAGATAGAAATTTAAATAAGATTGTTGTAGTAGGAGAAAATTTATCATATGAAAATGAAAAAATAACAATAGCAAAACCAGAAGAGATAATAAGAATGGACAATTTCGAGATGAATGTTGTGGTGATTTTAGATGAAGAATAGTGAATTTATAACAGGGAAAGTTCCAATTACTAAAGAAGAAGTTAGAGCAATATCAATAAGTAAGTTGAATTTAGTAAAGGCTAAAAACTTTATAGATATAGGTGCTGGTACAGGAAGTGTAAGTATTGAAGCTGCATATAATTATCCTAATCTAAATGTTATATCTATAGAGAAAAATGATGTTGCTATAGAACTTATAGAGAAAAACATAAAAAAGTTTAACTTAAAAAATATAGAAGTAATAAAAGGGTATGCTCCAATCGATGTAGGATTAAATACCCAAGTTGAGTCTATTTTTCTTGGTGGGACAGGGAATAATTTAGAAGAAATAATAGAATGGTCTAAAAATAATTTAGTTATAGGAGGAAGACTTGTAGCTAATTTTATAATAATGGATACTTTTAATCAAACTTTAAAATTACTTAAAAAATATGGATTTAAAGAAATAGATGTAAGTGTTTTAAATGTTTCTAAACTAGAGAAATTAGGAAAAGGTGAATACTTTAAACCACTAAATCCTATATATATAATATCTTGTGAAAAAGGGGAAAATGATTATGAATAAAGTACATTTTGTAGGAGCAGGGCCTGGAGATAAAGAATTAATAACATTAAAAGGATACAAATTATTAAGTAATGCAGATGTAGTAATATATGCAGGTTCACTTGTTAATCCTGAACTTTTGGAATATTGTAAAGAAGATTGCCAAATACATAATAGTGCACATATGGATTTACAAGAGATAATAGATGTCATGAGAGAAGGTATAGAAAATAACAAGTCTGTTGTAAGACTGCAAACAGGTGATTTTTCTATATATGGTTCAATTAGAGAGCAAGTAGAGGACTTAAATAAATTGAATATAGATTATGATTGCACTCCAGGAGTAAGTTCTTTTTTAGGAGCAGCTTCATCTTTAGGTGTTGAATATACAGTTCCAGAAATTTCTCAAAGTGTAATTATAACAAGAATGGAAGGAAGAACCCCAGTTCCAGAGAAAGAATCAATACAATCATATGCTAAGCATCAGACATCTATGGTAATATTTTTATCTGTTCAAGAAATTGATAAAGTTGTGTCTAGATTACTGGAAGGTGGATATCCAAAAGATACTCCTATAGCAGTTATATATAAAGCAACTTGGGCAGATGAAAAAATAGTTAAAGGAACTTTAAGTGACATAGCTATAAAAGTTAAAGAAAATAATATAAATAAAACTGCTTTAATAATGGTTGGAAGATTCTTAGGAGAAGAATATAATAACTCAAAGTTATATGACAAGGATTTTAAACATGAATATAGAGGGTAATATTGCTATAATCTGTATCACAGAAAATGGTAAGAATCTAGCTATAAAGATAAAATCTCTAGTAGATAATTGTGTTGTATATCAAATAAAAAATAAAGAAATTAATTTAAATCTTCAAGAAACTTGCGTACATATAGTTCAAAAGAAACTGAGCGATTTTGTGGGAGAAATATTTAATAAATTTGATTACATAGTATTTATAATGGCTACAGGTATAGTTGTACGAAGTATAGCGCCATATATAGTGAGTAAATTTAGTGACCCAGCAATTTTAGTACTAGATGAGAAAGGTAAAAACGTAATAAGCTTATTGAGTGGGCATATCGGAGGAGCAAATAAATTAACACATTACATAAGTAATCTTATCGATGCTAATCCAGTAATAACAACAGCCACTGATGTAAATCAAAAGGCTTCATTAGACATGATAGCAAAAAATCTAAGTGCATACATTGATAACTTTAGAGAAAATGTAAAAGAAGTGAATTCTAAGTTAGTTAACAATAAATGTGTTGGTTTATATGTTGATGAATGGTATCAAGTTGATACTAGAGGATTTAAGTTTATACAAAACATTGATGAGTTAAAAGAGAGTTTCTTAAATAAGTACATAGAAAAAGTAGTTATAATAAGTCATAAAATAAATTGTATTAGAGATGTTGAAAATTTAAATACAGATAATGAGTTTGAGAATGATTATATTAATGAAAAAATAATAAGAGTAATCCCAAAAGATATAGTAATAGGAATTGGCTGTAGAAGAAATACAGATAGTGAACTAATGTATAATTCGCTTGTAGAATTTCTTAATAAACAAAATATAGATATAAGAGCAATAAACACGATTGGAAGTATAGAGCTAAAAAAAGATGAGAAGGCAATCATTGATTTATCAAAAGTACTACAAATACCTTTTAAAACATTTTCAATAGATGAAATATCAAATGTTGATAATCTATTTGATAAATCTGATTTTGTTAAAAAAAATGTGGGAGTGTATTCAGTAGCAGAGCCAGTAGCGTATCTTTTGAGCAAAGGGAACTTAATAGTTGAAAAACATAAATATAAAGGAATAACTTTTTCAGTGGGGAGAATAAAAATATGATATACGTTGTAGGAATTGGTCCAGGAAGTAAAGATACCATGACTTTAGAGGCAATAAAAGCAATAGAAGATTCTGAGGCTATTGTTGGATATAAGACTTATATAAATTTAATAGAAGAATTTATACAAAATAAAGAAATAATTCAAAATGGTATGAGACAAGAAGTTGATAGATGTAAACAAGCAGTAGAGGAAGCGAAGAAAGGAAAAAAAGTGGCAGTTGTAAGTAGTGGAGATGCTGGAATATATGGAATGGCAGGACTTATCTTGGAATTAATATCTAAAGAAAAAGAAGATATAAAAGTAAAAGTGATTCCAGGTGTTACTGCAAGTATTGGTGCAGCAGCTATACTTGGAGCTCCTATTATGCATGATTTTTGTCATATAAGTTTAAGTGATTTAATGACTCCATGGGAAGTAATTGAAAAAAGGTTGAAATTAGCTGCTGAAGCTGACTTTGTAATTTGTTTATATAATCCAAGAAGTAAAGGAAGAAGTGAACATTTAAGTAAAGCATTTAAAATAATGGGTGAATTTAAAAGTGGGAATACGCCTGTTGGAGTGGTTAAAGATGTAGGTAGAGAAAAGGAAGAAAAATTTGTATGTACCTTTGAAAATATGGATTTTGAAAAGGTTGATATGACTACAATGGTTATAATCGGAAATAAATCTACTTATATTGATAATGAGTTGATGATAACTCCAAGAGGTTATACAGTATGATTTTGATTTTAGGAGGAACTTCAGATAGTTTATTTATATGTGATAAGATAAATGAACTAAAACAACCATATATCCTTTCAGTGACCACAGATTATGGAAAGGAGCTTGCACAACGACATACAGATAATATAATTTTAGGAAAACTCGGACAGGAGGAGATGCTAAAATTTATAAAAGATAATCATATAGTGAAAATAATAGATGCAACTCATCCTTATGCAGTTGAAGTATCTAAAAATGCTATGTATTGTGCAAAACTGTTGAATGTAGAATATATAAGATTTGAGAGGAAATCTCTAATTGAAGAAATAAATTATGATAATAAGTTTATAGTAGATACAATTGAGGAAGCCTGTAAAATAGCAAATAAAATAGGAAAAAATATATTTATAGGAACAGGAAGTAAGAATCTAAATAGATTTGTAGAGGAAATAAACGATAAAAACTTAGTAGTTAGAGTTCTTCCAACTAGTGAGGTTATACTAAGTTGTGAAAAATTAGGTTTAAATGCAGACAATATAATAGCTATGAAAGGTCCGTTTAGCCAGTGTATAAACGAAGAAACGTATAAACATTATGGCATAGACTTAGTTATAACAAAAGAAAGTGGAATAGCAGGTGGTTTCTTAGAAAAAGTAAATGCATGTAAAAGTTTTAATATACCAGTGATAATTATTAAGCGAGAATCGATTAACTATGAAAATGTAATTAATGATATAAATAAAATTAAAGACATACTTGTATAATTTTTAGGAGGAGAACATATGAAGAAGGCCTTATTAGTAGTGAGTTTTGGTACGAGCTACCATGAAACGAGAGAAAAGACAATAGATATGTGTGAAAATAAAATAAAAAATTCATTAAAAAACTATGATTTTTTTAGAGCTTATACATCAAATATGATAATAAATAAAATAAAAAAAAGAGATGGAATAGAGATAGACAATCCAATACAAGCTTTAGATAAAATATATGAACAAGGATATGATGAAGTAATAATTCAAACACTTCATATTATATGTGGAGAAGAATTTAACAAGTTAAAAGAGCAAGTAGAAGGCTACTCATCTAAATTTAAAAAGATTGTATTAGGGAGACCTTTACTTACACATATTGAGGATTATCAAGAATCTGTAGAGGCGATTAAACATCAAATTCCTCATATGAAAAATGATGAAGCAGTAGTATTTATGGGTCATGGGACTATTCATGAATCACATTCAGCATATCCAGCATTAGAATATATGCTTAGAGATAATGGAGTAAATGCTTATGTTGGTACAGTTGAAGGTTATCCAGAAATAGAGCATGTAATAAGAAGATTAAAAGAAGGTAATATAAAAACCGTAAATCTAATGCCATTTATGTTAGTTGCAGGTGACCATGCTATAAATGATATGGCGGGAGATGAAGAAGATTCTTGGAAAACAATATTAGAAGAGAATGGATTTAATGTAAATATACATCTAAAAGGTTTAGGTGAAAATCCTTATATACAAGATAAGTTTGTTCGTCATGCGACTAAATGTGCAGAAAATGTTAAGTTTTATGGTATAGGAGCAGGACCAGGAGACAGTTCTTTACTTACAATGAAAGCAGTTAGCACATTAAAGAAACTAGATATTTTATATACTCCAGAATCAAAAAAAGGTGGAGATAGCTTAGCTTTATCAATAGTTAAAGAATACTTAAATGAATCAATAGAGATAAAATCTAGACATTTTCCAATGTGTTTTGATGGAAATGAAAAGAATATAGCATGGGACAATGTAGCCGAAGAGATTGCTACAGATGTTAAGAATGGAAAAAACGTAGGGTTTGTAACATTAGGAGACCCTATGATTTATAGCACATATGTGTACATAATGGAGAGAATATCAGATGAGATAGAAGTAGAAACTATACCAGGGATTTCATCATTTTCTAATATAGCATCTAATCAAAATTTCCCACTAGTTATGGATAAGGAAGCCTTAGTAATAGTTCCTTGTACTATGGAAGATGATAAAATAGAACTTGCTTTACAAAATTATAATTCAATAGTATTGATGAAAGTTTATAAGAACTTTAAGGAAATAATAAAAAAACTAGAAAAATATAATCTAATAGAACATGCTATTTTAGTAAGTAATTCGTCTCAAGAAGGTGAAACTGTATTTAAAGATTTACGAGAGGCACATCTTGAAGATAAGATATCTTATTTTTCTACAATACTAGTAAATAAAGAGAACAAAATAAAATAGATGAAGGTAATATTTTAAAGGAGATTTAGTATGAATATCGTGGTTGGAACTAGGGGTAGTAATCTAGCACTTATACAAACAGAATGGGTAATTAATGAATTAAAAAAGAAGTATCCAGATATTAATTTTGAGATTAAAGTCATAAAGACAAAAGGGGATTTGATTCAAAATGTTTCCCTAGATAAAATAGGCGATAAAGGATTGTTTGTTAAAGAAATAGAGCAGCAACTATTGGATGGAAAAATAGATATAGCAGTACATAGTATGAAGGATATGCCCTCTTATTTAGCAGATGGACTAAAATTTGCTCATACACCTAAGAGAGAAGACCCAAGAGATGTTCTAATACTTAGAGAAGGATATAAAAGCTTAGATGATTTACCTCATGGAGCAGTAATAGGCACAGGAAGTAAAAGAAGAAAATTTCAATTATTAAAGCAAAGACCTGACCTAAATATAGTACAAGTTAGAGGTAATGTAGAAACTAGAATACGAAAAATAAAAGATGAAAATATGCATGGGATTGTGTTGGCTGCATCAGGAATAATAAGAGCGAATTTACAAGAAAAAATAAGTTCTTATTTACCTGTTGATGTTGTTATACCAGCACCTGCTCAAGGAGCTTTGGCTATAGAAATAAGAAGTAATGATAGTAATATAGAAGAAATAGTAAATTCACTAAAAGATGAAAATACAGAAATCCAAATATTAGCTGAAAGAGGTTTTTTGGATGGTGTTAATGGAAGTTGTCATATACCAATGGCTGCTTATTGTGAAATAAACCAAGATAAGATACATCTTACTGGTCTATATGGAGATTCAGAAGGAACTAAAGTAGTAATTAAGTCTATGGAGGGGGATATTTCTTCTCCTAGAGAGTTAGGTTTAAAACTAGCTAAACTTGTATTGAAGGAGTATGAAAATTATGAAGGGTAAAGTTTACTTAGTAGGTGCAGGGCCAGGTGATTATAAACTCATGACTTTAAAAGGTCTAGAGTGTATAAGAAAGTCAGATGTAATAGTATATGATAGATTAGCAAATAGTAGTTACTTAAGAGAAGCTAAGCCTGATTGTGAGCTTATATATGTAGGAAAGGTATCAAGTAATCATATTTTGCCACAGGAAGATATAAATAGAATTATAGTAGAAAAGGCTAAAGAAGGAAAATATGTTACTCGTCTTAAGGGGGGAGACCCTTATGTATTTGGTAGAGGAGGCGAAGAAGCAGAGACTTTAGTAGATGAGGAGATAGAATTTGAAGTAGTTCCAGGAATAACTTCTGCTATAGGAGGCTTATGTTATGCTGGTATACCTATAACACATAGAGAACATGCTTCATCTTTTCATGTAATAACAGGTCATTTGAAGGGTGATGATAGTGGAGAATTAAATTGGAATGCTCTTGCAAATAATAAAGGTACTCTTGTGTTTTTAATGGGAATATCAAATTTAAAGAAAATAAGTGAAAACTTAATGAGAGAGGGAAAAGATAAGGATACACCAGTTGCACTTATAAGCTGGGCAACTAGATATAATCAAAGAGTTGTTACATCTACACTTGAAAATGTTTATGAAACTGCTATTAAAGAAGAAGTAAAGCCACCAACCCTTATAGTAGTTGGCAGTGTTGTAGGTCTTAGAGAAAAGTTAAATTTCTTTGAGAATAAGCCTTTATTTGGAAAAAGTATTGCTGTAACTAGGTCTAGAAATCAAAATAGTGTATTAGTGGAAAAAATAATGGATTTAGGTGGAAATCCAATTGAAATACCTACTATAAAGATAGAAAAACTACAAAATAATATTAAGTTAGAAAATGAAATAAGAAATATAAATAAATATAATTATCTAATATTAACTAGTAAAAATGCTGTAGAAATCTTTTTTGAAAAGATATATGAAATGAATTTTGATTTAAGAATACTATCTAATTTAAAAATATGTGCTATAGGTTCTGCTACATCAAATGAATTGAAAAAAAGAGGAATTATAGCTGATATAGTACCTAAAAAATTTGTAGCAGAATCACTATATGAAGAGCTAATGCCTATCTTGAAAAGTAGTGATAATATACTTATACCTAGAGCAGAAAATGCTAGAGATTATCTAGTTGACAAGCTTAAGGATATTTGTGAGGTAACAGAAGTACATACATATAGAACAGTAATAGATGAAGAGAAGAAAGATGAGATATTAGATATTTTAAATTCTAATGATATAGATTATATAACATTTACTAGTTCCTCAACAGTAAATAATCTAATTGAAATTATAGGAAAAGAGAATATTAAACTATTAGACAAAATAAAAACACTATCTATTGGACCTATAACTACAGAGACGATAAATAACTTAGGAATAAAGTTATATAAAGAAGCTACTACATCTACTATAGATTCATTAGTAGATTTAATCATAAAAAATTAATTTTGGAGGATTATCATGTTAAGAAGACCAAGAAGATTAAGAGCAAGTAAAGCAATAAGAAACTTAGTAAGAGAAACTAAAGTAAATGTAGAAGATTTAATATATCCGCTATTTGTAGTAGAGGGAGAGAATATAAAAGAAGAAATTAAATCTTTACCAGATGTTTATCATTTATCTATAGACATGTTAGAAGAAGAAATAAAAGAAATAAGTGAGTTAGGTATTGAGCATATAATGTTGTTTGGTGTGCCAAATGAAAAAGATGAGTGTGCCTCACAAGCTTTTAATGATAATGGAATAGTTCAAAAGGCAATTAGGAAAGTTAAAGAGATAAATCCAGAGATGAATGTGATAACAGATGTCTGTATGTGTCAATATACAAGCCATGGACATTGTGGAATTTTAACTGATACTGGTTATGTTGATAATGATAAATCATTAGAGTATTTAGCTAGAATATCTGTAAGTCATGCTAAAGCTGGAGCAGATATGGTAGCTCCATCGGATATGATGGATGGAAGAATACAAGCGATAAGAGAAGCTTTAGATGAAAATGGATTAGAGAATATAGGAATAATGGCTTATAGTGTTAAATATGCTTCAAATTTCTATGGTCCTTTTAGAGAAGCAGCTCATTCAGCACCATCTTTTGGAGATAGAAAAACATATCAAATGGACCCAGCAAATAGCAATGAAGCTATAATAGAAACAGAACTTGATATATTAGAAGGTGCAGACATACTTATGGTTAAACCTGCATTATCATATTTAGATATCATAAGAAGAGTTAAAGACAACTTTGACTTACCTCTAGCAGCTTATAATGTAAGTGGAGAATATTCTATGCTTAAGTATGCTGTAAAAGAAGGTTTATTAAATGAAGATGTAATTCTTGAATCAATTACATCTATAAAAAGAGCAGGAGCAGATATAATAATAACTTACTTTGCTAAAGATATTGCGAGATTGTTACAAAAATAGATTCTATAAAGAAAAAGAATTATAAAAAGTATAGGAATTGTAATTAGATATTCTATAGTGTTTTTATTTAGAGCTTTATTAAATAAGAATAGATACTAATTTATAATTTCTATACTTTATTTATGTGATTAAATAAATTTTGGAGGTATAAAATGCTATATCCTATTAATTTAAAATTAGATGACCTAGATGTAGTTATAATTGGTGGAGGAGAAGTCGCATATAGGAAATGTAAAAATTTTTTAAACTTTAATAAGAGTGTTACTATAGTTTCTAAACAACTTTTAAATAAGTTTTATGATTTGGAGGGAGATATAAAGATAATAAAGGATGATTATAGAGAAAAGTATATAAAAAATGCTTCTGTAATAATTGCTGCAACAAATAATAGGGAATTGAATATGGAAATAGGATTATATTGTAGAGCGGAAAATAAGCTGGTAAATGTTGTTGATAATGTAGAGGTATCAAATTTTACTGTCCCATCATATATAAAAAGAGGCGATTTACTTATAAGTATATCTACTGGGGGTAAGAGTCCTTCACTATCATCAAAAATAAAAAAGGAGCTTGAAAAGATATATACTGAAGATTATGAGGAATATTTAAATGTATTAGGCGATATTAGAAAAAAAGTTATAAAGAAATATGAAGATAAAAGCGAAAGAAAAGATATGCTTAATATGTTGATAACGCTCGATTTAGAAGAGTTAAAGAAACTTGATATATAAAAAATAAAATAAAAAATATTAAAAATGTGTTGACGGAT